>VBHO01000229.1 GCA_005882045.1 Chloroflexota bacterium
CCAAAGCTGGGAAGGCATCGTGGTGGAATCTACCAACACTGGCGGTTTCGTACTTCCTAGGCGCCTTCCTCTTTCCGATCATGGGGTACCTGGTGGCGACAGTCTCCAATCAATCCGACTTCTCGCCCAGCATTCGCTATTTCGCCAACTTCACCGTCTTCGGATTGGCTGGCGTCATGATGATCATCCTGCTCGTCAACCAGTGGGCGGTCCAGGATGGCAACCTCTACATCGCGATCAATGGGGCCCAGAACCTCCTTTCCCGGATCCCCGGTTGGCGGCGTGAGTACACGGTGGTGGGCCTTGGCCTGATTGCAGCTGGCCTGACCTTCATCCTGCCCAGCCTGACCCAGACGTTCAACTACGTCACGGCGATTGGATCGGTCACGGTTCCGGTAGCGAGCACCATCATGGTTATGGATGTGTTCGTCCTCCCGCGACTCTTTGGACTGCGACGGCCGCTCCATCGCGTGGCGACCTGGCAAGAAACCGCACTTGGAAACTGGCCCGCGATCGTGGCGCTCGTCCTTGGAACCGGTGTGGGCGCCTACACCGCCGGCGTGATTCCCGGCATCCCTGGCTTCGGCACGACCTACATCGGCTTCCCCGCTCTCCAGGCGTGGGTGACGGGAGGCGTCGTCTACCTGGTGGGCGCGGCCATCGTCGCGCGGAGCCAACGGGCGAAGGAGCTGCTCGGCTACTCGGCCGTCGAAAGCGTGCCGGCAATCGATCCCGCCGTTTGAGTGAGCGCCGCGACTTTCGACCTCGTGATCCGGGCGCCTCGCGTCATCAGCGACGATGGCGAGGCCGCCCGGTCGATCGCGATTCGTGACGGCCGAGTCGTTTCCGTCGCGCCGGTAGACGCG
>VBHO01000086.1 GCA_005882045.1 Chloroflexota bacterium
ATCAAGATCCAGGGGCCATTGTCGATAACCGCTGGGTTCCAGGACCCCTGCAGCTGGCCCGTAAAGATCCAACCACCCGTGAGGGTCACCACCACGCCGACGGCGCTGGCGATAGCGCCGGCGATCGAGGCGGCCCAGAAGACGCCCACTGGAACGAGCTGCTCGCGTTTGAACTCCTCCGGATACTTCGAGCGAATGACCAGGACGTCCGTGAAGAGAAACACCATCGACAGGCACCAGATCACCGTGACCGCCGCCTGAAGCGCGATGTAAATCCCGACCGAGAGGTTGGCGTTGCCGTGGCGTTTTGCGGCACTTTGTTGCGGTTGACGCGGCCCATGAAGGCCGGAAGCCGCCGGTCGAGCCCGCTGACAAACAGCAGGCGTGCGAACGAGTAGTTGTAGACCGTCGTGTTGAAGATGAAAAACGCGACCATCACCAGGGTCACGACCCCGGCCACGAAAGCGCCGAGGGAGGTCTGAACGGCAGTCAGGATGGCCGTCGTCGAGTTGACGCCTTTGACGGGAACGACCACCATCGCGGCAAAGGTCAGCAGCAAGTAGCCGACCATAACCACGATCGAGCCCCACACCAGGTAACTGGTGATCGCCTTTCGGTCGCGGATCTCTACCCCCATGTTGAGTGGAACCTCGATGCCGAGCAGGGCAAGGATCACGAGGCCATAGAAGGTCGCGTTCCCGGAGTTGAGGCCAAACGCATTCCGCGAGAAGTCGTTGGCCGCCGGATGGCCGCCAAGCAACCAGGCGAGGCCGGCGAGGCCGACGGTGAGGATGGCGGCGCCGTAGATGACGAAGACGCCATTGACGAGGTTCTGCGTGACGCGGAACCGCAGGATCGATAGGCCGGATGAGGCCCAGATGACCGCCAGGATGATGATCCCCTGTTGCCAGAGCGCGCCGAGCGGATTCTGCATGTTGAATGGCGGCAGGCTCAGGAAGAACTGGAACAGGTTGACAACCAGGACGGCGGTCGCGACCATGACGAGCGTGCCGGGCCACCAGGCGCAGAAGCCGGCAAAGAAGCCCCAGAAGGAGCCGAGCGCCTTGTTGGTCCAGACGTAGATCGAACCCTCACCGGGGAACATAAGGCCAAGCTGGCCGGTGACGATGGCGCCGGGGATGAGGAACGTGACGAAGCCGAGGATCCAGTAGACGAATGCCGATGCGCCGGCCGGTTGGACGACCGAGCCTTGAACAGCGAACAGGACGATGGCGACGAAGATCGCGATCATGTCGAAGCGGCCGAGAACCTTGGGTAGGATGCCGGGCGCGATCCGCTCCGAGAGCAGCTCGCCCGATTTCGCGGGTGCGCCGACGGTTGTGGTTGCCATATCCCCTCCTTAGGGCGGCGTTATTCGTTGTGAACAAATGTCTACCGTGCCGGGCATTCGCTGTCAAGGCCGCTCTTGAGGCGACACTCTGAACGCGGCTCGGCGCCCGGAGCTTGCGAGGTGGGCACAACATCTAGGGGCCGATTTTCTATGCGGCCACAAGCCCACAAGATTTAGTCCGAATTTGTTGACAGGCACCTGTCGCAGTGGTAGCGTTCGCCGTGCTGGTGGCACAAAGTGGGGAAAAGTGGGGAGAGTGAGACAGCCGGTGACGACTCCTGATGTTCCTCGGGACCTACCGGCACTCGGTCGATACCAAGGGACGGGTCGCAATCCCCGCGCGTTTTCGGGAACAACTTCCGAGTGGGACCGTCATCTCCAAGGGCGCCGAGGGCTGCCTGCAGGTCTATCCGCCCCAGGAATGGGCGCAGGAGCAGGGCTTGCGGCTGGGCTCGACGACGCCGGCGGAAGAGCGCCGGCTCGCCCGCATGATGTTCGGCGCCGCCCGGGAGTGCGAGTTCGACGCCCAGGGACGAATCGTCCTGTCCGCCGACCAGCGGCAGTATGCCGGTATCACGGGCGTGGCCTGGATTGTGGGCGTCAACAACTTGATCGAGATCTGGAACGACGAGGGGTGGCGCCGGATCGGCGAGGCGACGCCCGAGGAATACACGCGCATTCAGGACCAGGTGGCCGAGCGGCGACGTGCCCCGCGCACGTGACCGACGCGGCCGCCCTCGACTCGATCGACCGTCCGGGCCGTCCGGACACCGACCCGTACTTTTACAAGACGTCATAACGAGCCTTCAACCAACTCCCGGGCAGGCGTTCATCGACGCCACGCTAGGCGGTGGGGGATATGCACGGGCGCTGATCGAGCGCCTGCGGCCGGGTGGCGTGCTGCTCGGCCTCGATCGCGATGCCTCCGCCCTCGAGCGCTTTAGCCGGGAACCGGTGCCTCCGGACATCACCGTGATGCTGGAGCACACCAACTTCGCGCAGCTCGATCGGGCGGCCGAGCGGATCGGCCGCCCACCAAACGGCATCGTCTTCGACCTCGGTCTTTCCTCCGTGCAGCTCGATGACCCTGAGCGGGGTTTCAGCTTCCAGGTGGACGGACCGCTGGACATGCGCCTGGATCGCAGCGAACCGTGGACCGCCGCCGACCTGCTCAACCGCGAATCGGAGAGTGAGCTGCGGCGCATCCTTTATGACTACGGCCAGGAACGGTGGGCGGCGCGGATCGCACAGCGGATCGTTGAGCGGCGACGCCGGACGCCGTTCAAGACCACAGCGGACCTCGTCGACGTGGTGGCCGGGGCCATCCCGCGGGGCGCGTGGCCCCGCGAGATTCACGTCGCGACCCGCACCTTCCAGGCGTTCCGCATCGCGGTCAACCGCGAGCTCGAGGCGATCGAAAAGGGGTTGAAGGCGGCCATCCAAGTGCTAGCAAGCGGTGGGCGCGTCGGGGTCGTCTCTTTCCACTCCCTAGAGGACAAGATTGCAAAGAACCTTTTCAACGTCGAAGCAACAGACTGTATCTGTCCGCCCCAAGCGCCCGTTTGTATCTGCGGGCACGAGCGTTCGGTGCGCGTCGTGACGCGCAAGCCGATCACTCCCTCCGAGGCCGAGGTGCGGGAAAATCCCCGCGCCCGGTCAGCGGAATTACGAGTCGCGGAGAAGTTATGAACCCGATCCATGTCATTCCACAAGTCAATACCTGAGCGGCCGCATGGTGGAACCCCTCCCTCCTGGGCATCTACTAGTCTTGCGGCCCCGCCGGCCCGATCCGACCCCTCCGGCGCGCGCGTTCCCCCCTTCGCGCGCGCGCCGGAGTCGCGGCCGGCCGTCGATCTCTCCGCTCGTTGGCGCGACCGGGCTGATCGCCGCGGCTCTGCTATTGGTGGGGCAATCGGCGGCCGCCACCCAGGCGAGCTATCAGATCGCCACGCTGAAGCAAGAACAAGCCCGCCTCTCCGCCGAACACGACCAGCTTCTGGCCCAGCTCGCCGGCGATCGCGCCGCCAACCGCGTCGCCACCGCGGCGGTGCAACTCGGCCTGTCCCACCCCAGCCGGTGGCAGTATGTTCATTCGACGCAATCGCCCATTGCGCTCGGGCCCCGTCCGCAAAACCAGGGCCGGTCCGGCGTCTGGGACGGCGTACTGGCAGTGCTGGGCGCCGTGATCGGCCGCCCGCTGAACTCGCAACCAACGCACTAACCGGTCGGCGACGGTGAGGGGCGTCCAGGAGCTCGAGCCCCGCAGCCGCATCCTTACATTGATGGCGCTCATCCTGAGCGCCTACCTGGTGCTGCTCGGCCGCTTGGCGTACTGGCAGGTGTGGCGCCACGACGATATGGCTCGACTGGCCTCCGCCTACCACGACGACACCATCACCTTACCCGCCGTGCGCGGCAACATCCTGGATCGCAACGGCGCCCTGCTCGTCAGCAACACGCCCGTGTTCTCAATCTTCGCCTCGCCGGACCAGATTTCGGCGCGGGAGCGCCAGGATATCGCCGGCAAACTCGCCCCCCTGCTGGAAGTAACCCCGGACGCGATCCAGGCCAAGCTGGCGACGACGCGAAAGTTCGTCTACCTGGCGCGGCGGGTGCCCGCCTCCGTCGCGCAGCAATTGGACAAGCTTCGCTTACCGGGGGTCGGCAAGGTAGCCGAGACGCAGCGGTCCTATGTCGATGGCGGGGTTAACGGCTCCACGCTGGCGGCCAATCTCCTTGGCTTCGCCAACGACGACGGCATCGGCAACTACGGGGTCGAGGGCTACTACGACAAGGTTCTGCATGGCCAGGACGGCTTCGAGGCGACGGTGAAGGATCTGGCCAACCGGCCGATCGTGCTCAGCGACCGCCAGCGCCGTGACCCGGTCGACGGCGCCTCGCTGCAACTCTCGCTGGACGGCACCATCCAGGTGGTCGCCGAGCGCGCGCTCGCCGACGGGGTGCAGAAATACCAGGCGGAGAGCGGCTCGCTCATCATTATGGAGCCGACCACCGGCCGGATCGTCGCCTGGGCCGACGTGCCCAGCTACAACGCCAACCAGTTTGCGACCACGCCGACCTCCCAGTTCATCGACCCGATCGTCTCCAACCTCTACGAACCCGGCTCGGTAATGAAGGTCGTGACGCTGTCCGGCGCCCTCGATGACCACGCCATCACCCCCGACACGCGCTTCAACGAAACCGGCGTCGCCGTGGTCGGTGGCGTGGCGATCCGCAACTGGGACAACCGGGCACACGGGAACGTCACCATGACGCAGGTCCTGCAGAACTCACTCAACGTTGGCGCCATCAAGGCGCAGCAGCTGGAAGGCGCGGGGCCGTTTTATCAATACCTGCAAAAGTTCGGCATCGGCGCGCCAACCGGGGTCGACGTCGCGGCCGAGACGGCAGAGCCGCTCCGCGACCTCACCAAGTGGAAACCGGTCGAGCTGGCGACCGCCTCCTTCGGCCAGGGTGTCGACACGACCGCGATCGAGATGCTGGCTGCCGTCAACGTAGTGGCTACCGGCGGCAACCTGGTCTGGCCGCACGTCGTCGACCAGGTGATCGATAGCAACGGTACCCGCCATCCGGTGCAGCCGCGGGTCGTCCGGCAGGTGATCAGTCCGAAAGCTGCCCAGCAGATGCAGCAGATGATGATCGGCGTCGTCGAGCACGGCTCCGGCTTTGCCGCTCGCATCGATGGCTTCAAGAACCGGATCGCGGGCAAGACCGGGACCGCCAGTATCCCGGAAAACGGGAGCTACGCGAAGGACGAGACGATCGGCTCCTTCGTCGGCTTCGTGCCCGCCGATCACCCGCAGTTCATCATGCTGGTGATCACCCGCAAGCCGAAGGTGCTCTTCGAAGGCGCGTACGTTGCGGCCCCAATCTGGAAAACCGTCGCCAGCGCGCTGATCACCCAGTGGCAGATCGCGCCGTGAGATGGATACCGCCAGCGACAATAGGGGTGCTATGGCGATGTCGGTAAAAGAGGTCGTGGACGCAACCGGTGGACGCCTGCTCAGCGGTTCGCAGGATGTGTCATTGAGCGCGCTGTTCATCGATTCGCGCGAGGTGAAGCCCGGTGGCCTCTTCGTCGCCTTGCGTGGCGAGGAGCAGGACGGCCATGGCTTCATTCCCCAGGCGATCGAGCGTGGCGCCGCCGGTATCCTCTGTGAGCGGCCGCCGCAGGCGGTCGACCACACCGCCGTGATCCTGGTCTCGGACACGCGCCAGGCCCTGTTCGACATCACCGCCGATCGCCTGCGCCGCCAGGCGCTGCCCATTGTCGCGATCACCGGCAGTGCCGGAAAGACCACGACCAAGGACCTGATCGCCCATGTGCTGGGACGCCGCCTGCGCGTGCACAAGAGCGAAGGCAACCTGAATACCTACACCGGCATCCCGATGACGATCTTCCAGATGGATCCGCGCGATCGGGCCCTGGTCGTCGAGTACGCGATGTCGCGGGCAGGAGAGATCCGCGAGCTGACCAGCGTGGCCCCGCCGACAATCGGGGTGGTGCTCAACGTCGGACTGGCCCACGTGGGCTTCCTGGGATCGATTGACGCGGTGGCGGCCGCCAAGCGCGAGCTGGTGGAGGGGCTGACGCCCGGCGGGTTGGCGGTGCTCAACGCGGACGATCCGAGGGTGCGGGCGATGTCGGCCGTGGCGCGACGGTTCACGCTCTATGGCCTGGCAAGCGACGCCGGGGTGCGCGCCGAGCGCATCCGGCTCCATGGCATCGAAGGCAGCACCTTTACGCTGGTCACGCCTCGAGGCAAGGCCGAGGTCTATCTCCGCCTCCCGGGCCAGCACAGCATCTCGAATGCGCTGGCCGCCGCCGCTGTCGCCCTCGAGTTCGAGTTCGACGGCCCAGCGATCGCGACGGCGCTCCATGGCTTCACCCCGCCCGCCCGGCGGATGAACATCGTCACCGGGCGCAACGGCGCCACGGTGATCGACGATTCCTATAACGCCAGTCCCGGTTCGATGCAGGCTGCCCTCCACGTTCTCGAGCTGGCGCCGAAGGGCTCGCTCAAGGTGGCGGTGCTGGGCGACATGCTGGAGCTGGGCGACCACGCCGCGCGAGCGCACGAGGAGATCGGATCGCTCGCCGGCAGGACCGCGGACATCGTGATCGCGTTGGGGGAGTTCGCCCCGCGGGTCGTAGAGTCCGCGCGACGCGCGGGCCTGGCCAAGGAGCGGGCCTACGTCGTCGAGGGCGCCGACCAGGTGGTGGCGGCGCTGGGTCCGCTGCTCACGCCGCAAACCCAGGTGCTGGTCAAAGGCTCGCGCGGGATGCGGCTCGAACGGGTTGTCGAGCAGATTCGCGAGGGGTCGTGACGCCCCTCATCGTTTTTCTCGCGGCCCTCGTCGTCAGCGCCCTGGTGTTCCCCGCGGCCATCGGCCGGCTGGCGCGCGCCCGGATGGGCCAGCAGATCCGCGAGGAAGGTCCGGCCGCCCACCACGCCAAGGCGGGGACGCCGACCGCCGGTGGCATCGTGTTCCTGGCCGTGGCCCTTGTTCTTTACGTCGTCGCCGACCGCTCGCTCGCCGGCGGCTTTGTCCTGATCGCGCTCGCCCTGGGCGGGGCGCTGGGCTTCGTCGACGACCTCGCCGCCATCCGCGGCGGGCGCAACCTTGGGCTCAAGGCGCGCTACAAAATCGTCATCCAGCTCGTGACCGGGGCCCTGCTTGGGTTGCTCGCGATTCGATGGGGCCTGACCTCGCAGTTGGTTCCGTTCGACGGCCGGCACGCGCTCGGGACCTGGATGATCCTGGTCACGGCGCTGGCGGTCGCCGCCGGATCCAATGCGTTCAACCTCACCGACGGCAGCGATGGTCTCGCTGCCGGCGCCGGGGCCATCAGTTTCGGCGCCCTCGCCCTGGTCGCGGTGCTGCAGCATCACCCGAGCGTCGGGCTGATGCCGGCGATCCTGGCCGGGTGCCTCGTCGGCTTCCTCTTCTACAACCTCTTTCCGGCGCGCATCTTCATGGGTGACACCGGCAGCCTCGCGCTCGGGACGGCGATGGTGGCGGCGGCCATCACCACCGGCTTTCTGTGGTATCTCCCATTGTTGGCACTGGTCTTCGTCGTGGAGACGGTTACGGTGATCGCCCAGGTGGCAAGCTTCAAGATGACCGGGAAACGTATCTTCCGCATGTCGCCGCTCCACAACCATTTCATCGTCTCGGGATGGCGCGAGATGCCGATCGCGCTCTATTTCTGGGCCGGCTCGCTGGTCGCCGCGGCGCTGGCGCTGGCGCTGGCACGGCCGGGACCGGCGGCGTGATCGAAACGCGTGGCCGGCACGCGCTGATCGTCGGCTACGGACGCAGCGGCCGGGCGGCGGCCTCCTTCATCGCGCAACGCGGCGGATCGGTGCGCGTCGTGGACCGCGCCGACACCCCCGAGCTGCGCGCGGAGCTGTCGAAGGCGGGAATCCCCGCACGACTCGGCGGTTATGGCACTGGAGACCTGAATGGCACCGACCTAATCGTCGTTAGCCCGGGCGTGGCGTGGGACGAGCCGTTGCTCGAGACCGCGCGAAAGCGTGGCATCGAGGTGACGAGCGAGATCGATCTGTTCTTTCGAGCCTGTACGAGCCACATCGCCGGCATTACCGGGACCAATGGCAAGACCACGACCACGGCGCTGATCACCGAGGTCTTGCGGGCCGGCGGCCTGCGCGTGATGCGGGGCGGCAACATCGGCGAACCCGTGCTCGACCGCATCGACCAGCTGCAGCCCGACGACTGGGTCGTGTTGGAGCTCAGCAGCTTTCAGCTGGAATCGATTACGACGCCACGGCTTCACATCGGCGTCGTGCTGAACGTCACGCCGGATCACCTCGACCGCCATAAATCGTTCGCCCACTACGTCGACATCAAGGCACGCGCGGTTACCTTCATGCAGCCGGAGGACCACGCGGTCCTCAACGTCGATGACCCGGCCTGCGCCGCGATGCAAGAGCGAGGCAAAGGCGAGGTCATCGCCTTCGGTCTTCACCAACCGGTCCACCGAGGCGTCACCCTGGTGGACGGCTGGATCACGATCGCGCACGCGGCGGTGAAACGCCGGGTGCTGCCGGCTGTCGATGTCCCGCTCCCCGGTGAGCACAACCTGAGCAACGTGATGGCCGCCGTGGGTGCCGGCGATGCCGCCGGTGTCAAGCCCGAGCGGATCGCCGAGGCGGTGCGGCAGTTCAAAGCGGTCGAGCACCGGCTCGAGCCGATCGGCACTTTCAACGGGGTTCGCTGGTACAACGACTCGAAAGCGACCAACCCCGATTCGACCTACAAGGCCCTGGCCGCCTTCAGCGAACCGATCGTCTTGATCGCTGGTGGGCGCAACAAGGGGATCGACATCGAGCCACTCGCGCAGGTGATCGCGCATCGAGTGGCAGCGCTGGTGGCGATGGGGGAGACCGGCGAGGAACTGGCGCGCCGCACTCGCGATGCCGGACTGGCGCGCGTCGAGCGAGCCGCGGATCTTAAGGATGCGGTCCGCAAGGCCGCGGCGCTGGCGGCACCCGGGTCGGTGGTCCTGTTGTCGCCCGCCTTCACCAGCTACGACATGTTCCGCGACTACGAGGACCGGGGTCGGCGCTTCAAGGCGACCGTGTTCGAGGAGCTGGGTCGATGAGGGTGCGGGCCGCGCTCGAGCTGCCGGCCGCGCCGCGCACGCTCGCCTCGATCCGGCTGTGGCGTCGCGGCGACCGCGCCCTGCTGCTCGCGGTCGCGGCGCTGACCGCCTTCGGGTTGGTCATGGTCTTCTCCGCCTCTGAGGTGCAGGGGTGGTTGTGGTTTCACAATCCCGCCTACTACTTCGAGCGGCAGCTCATGTGGCTGGCGCTGGGCGTCATCCTGCTCTTTGCTGGGGCCAACCTCGACTATCACCGCCTTCGGCCGCTCGCTTGGCCCCTGGGCGTTGTGACGGTGGTCCTCATGGTCCTGGTGCTGCTGCCGCATTTCGGTGTCGAGGTCAACGGCGCCCGCCGCTGGCTGCGTCTCGGACCCCTGCAGATGCAGCCCGCCGAGCTGGCGAAGATTGCCGCCATCATCTTCATGGCCCTCTGGTTGGAGCGTCACCGCGATCGCCTCTCCTCCCTGGAAGACGGCGTCGTGCCCTTCCTCGCGCTGCTCGGATTCACCATCCTGCTGGTCATCCTGGAGCGAGACCTGGGGACCACCATGATCGTCGCCGGCATCCTGCTCGCCCAGTTCCTGGTGGCCGGCGGGCGCAAGCGCCACGTGCTTCTGCTGGCGCTCATCATTGCGCTGTGTGTCTACCTTTTCATTCGGATGGAGCCCTATCGATTGCATCGCATCCTGGCCTTCATCGATCCGTGGTCGGACCCGCTCAACTCCGGCTTCCAGGCCATCCAGTCGGTGGTGGCGCTCGGTTCGGGCGGCTTCGCCGGGCTTGGGCTGGGGCACAGCATTCAGAAGTACCAGTGGCTGCCCTTTGCCCACACCGATTTCATCTTCGCCATCGTCGGTGAGGAGACGGGGCTGCTCGGCACCAGCGCGGTGCTCGGCCTGTTTGGGCTCTTTGCCTATCGCGGCTACCGCGTCGCGCTCAAGGCACCGGACGCCTTCGGGTCGCTACTCGCCTGCGGCGTCACAACCTGGATCGCGTTGCAGGCCCTGATCAACATCGCCGCTGTCACGGTGACCTTGCCCACCACCGGCATCCCGCTGCCTTTCATCAGCTATGGTGGCTCATCGCTGGCGATCGCGCTGCTGGCGGTCGGCATACTGATCAACGTTTCGACTCAGAGTGAGAAGGTGGGATGGATCCGGCATGCGAGTATTGATCTCGGGCGGCGGAACGGGCGGACACTTGTTCCCGGCGATCGCCGTCGCGCAGGCGCTGTCGCGGAACGCACCTGAGACACAACTTCTCTATGTGGGGCGGCGCGGTGGGATGGAGGAGCAGGTCGTGCCGCGCTACGGCATGCCGATGCGGACGATCGTTGCCGCCAAGCTCGACATGGAGAAGCCCTGGCGCAACTGGTCGTTTCCCTTCGTCGCACCGCAGGCACTCCTGCAGTCAGCCGGCATCGTGCGCCGGTTTCGGCCCGATGTCGTGCTGGGCACCGGCGGCTACGTCAGCGCGCCGGTCGTGCTCGCGGCGGCTGCGGCCCGGGTGCCGGTGGTGCTCCAGGAACAGAACGCCATGCCCGGCCGAGCGACCCGGCTCCTCTCCCGTGTCGCGCGGGTGGTTGCGACCGCGTACCCGGAATCGGCCCGCCAGCTGCATGCGAAAGCGGTCGTGACCGGCACGCCGGTCCGCACCGAATTCTGGAAGCGGCGCGAAGCTTTTCCAACGCGCCCGCAGCGGCTGCTGGTCCTGGGTGGCAGCCAGGGAGCCCACCGCATCAACGAGGCCGTGCTGTCGGCAGTTGGCGATCTGGACCTCATCACCGATGCGGAGCTCGAGGTCTGGCACCAGACCGGGGAAAAGGATCACGGCTGGATCGAATCGCAAAGCGATGCATTTGCGTGGACC
>VBHO01000246.1:0-2596 GCA_005882045.1 Chloroflexota bacterium
ACAACCGCGCGGAGGTCCATTTGGTCATGGCGACGCGGTGCAGCGTTCGCCTCGATGCGCGAGGCCTCGAGCAGGTCCGCCACGATGCCATTGAGCTCACGAGCCTTGCCCATCAGGATCTCGAGGGGATTTCTCCACGCCGCGGGCACCGAGCCAAGGGTGCCGTCGGCGACCATGGTGAGATAGCCCATGACGACCGTGATCGGGGTTCGCAACTCGTGCGCCGCCATGTGGAGGAATCGAGTCTTGGCCTCGCTGGCGAGCTGCGCGGATGCGTAAAGGCGTGACATCTCCTCCTGGCGCTCACGCGTCTCGACGAAGGCAGCAACCAGGTACGACGTCAGCGCGACGCTCACGTTGAAGACCTGGAGAGTAACCATCTTCTCCAGGAGTGTTTCCCCGGAAAATGGGCCTGTCCCATTAATGGCCGACCAGATCGCGACACCCGACGCGAGCAAGGCGGCGGGCGCCGAGCCGCGGAGCCGGAACCGCCAGGCGGCGACCATGATGATCAAAAGCACCAGGTACTGGAGCCCCAGCCGATTTTGGAAAACGAGATACGTCACGATGCCGGTGGCGGCCAGCAGGCCAGCCCACTCCACATATACACCTCCCCCGATCGCGGGGTAGCGTAGGGAGGGGGCTTTAACGACCAGACTCAGGAGCAAGGGCGCCACCAGCAGGACCCCCATCGCATCGCCGGTCCACCAGACGGCCCAGGTCGACCAGAAGTTCGCGACGTCTACCGACCCAGTGAGGACGAGCACCGAGCTTCCAATCGTCGCGCTGATCGCCATGCCGCCCAGGGCTCCAATCACGATCAGGGCGATGGCGTCCCGTAGCCGATCGAGCTCTCGGTGGAAGTCCGCGCGGCGCAGGAGCTCGACGGCGACGAGCGGCGCCAGGGTGTTGCCAGCGGCGATGGCGGCCGCGCCGACCGGTGACGGGCCAATCGGCAGGTTGACGGCAAAGGCGGCCAGGGCGATCGCCGGCCATGCGCCGCGACCGAGCATGAGGAAGGCCACGAGGGCGATTCCAGTCGGAGGCCAGACCGGCGTCACTTGACCGTGAACGAGCGCTAAGCTCAAGCTCAGCCGTGCCGCGAGCCAGTAGGCGACAGCAACGAGCGCTAACCGAAATAATTCCCGAGCTAGTCCGCCGAAGGGTGGCACGGCTGGGATCCGTATTTATCAGTTCGCTGGAATTAAATCAAGTAAAATTTACGCTGCGTGATCTCTCGGGCCTTGCGACGACGGGCTTGTATCACCGGCTTGCAAAAAAATTCGCAATCGATGGAATGGCCCTGCCGTTAGACCCGTTGAACCCGGACCTGCGGAATGTCAGCGAAATCGGCATCCTGAGTGAAGACTACGAGCCCGTGACGCACCCCGGTAGCAGCGATCCACACATCCATAATGTGTGGACGCCGCCCTGAGGTACGAGCCTCCCCAAAAATCGCGGCAAAGGTGCGCGCGACCTCGGCATCGATAGGGATCGCCTCGAATTCGCGCTCGACCCTGCTGACAGTGCGCAGCCGCCGCGCTCTCGTTTGGCCGTCTTTCGCACGTAACACCCCCAGGTGTAGCTCGGCCAGCGTAACGACGGATATCGCCGGTTCATCCGGCAGGCTAGCAAGAGCACGGCCGGCTTCGAGGGCGACGAAGACCGAGGTGTCGAGCAACCCTTTCATAGCTGGTCGATGCGCTCACCGAGCACATCGTTGATGTCGCGCATGAACTGGTCATCCAGCGGAGCCTCACGGAGTATGGCTTCGAGGGCGGACTTCGATGCGAATCGTCCTCGCGCCGCCACGGGGCCTAACGCCGCGACCTCACGTCCGGCCACCGTAATCAGAAAACTTCGGCCGGCTTCGACCTGGCGCAGGATGCCCGCGCTGTCGTTCCGGAGCTCTCGAACCGGAATCGTGATTGGCCCCGAGCCCGTTGACTCGGGCGCGAGGGTGCGGACGACTTTCCGTGGCTTTCCATGGCGAGCGTCGTATTCGTGGCCCAGTTTCTTGGCCTCCGCATACGGAATGCCAAGCTGCTTCTCGATCAGCGCATAGGTAAAGCCTTTTTCCCGCAGCTGAAAGGCACGTCGCTTAATGCCGCTGGCCGACTTTTCCATGCCTCAATATCTATTGTAGCATGTGTGCTACGCGCCGCGGAATACGATAGACTTGATGACTTGAGCGCCGCCGAACCCGGCCCGGCATCCACCGCGCGGCCCCAGCCGACCATCACCAACCAGATCCCAGCGGATCGCCGTTACTGGGTCCTGGGCACGGTCATGTTGGTGCAATTCACTGCCGTCATGACTAGCACCATCGTGTCGACCGCGACCCCGACCATCGTGGACGAGCTCCATGGGCTCAACCTCTACGCCTGGCTCTTCTCCTCGTACTTGCTGGCATCCTCCGTCACGGTGCCCGTCGTCGGCAAACTCTCCGACCTGTTTGGACGCCGGCCGTTCTACATCGGCGGACTGTTGCTCTTCCTGATCGGGTCGGCTTTCTCTGGGCTCTCGCAGAACATGGGCGAGCTGATCGCGGCTCGCGCCGTCACCGGCATCGGGGGCGGGGCCATGATGGCGCTGG
>VBHO01000246.1:2623-3060 GCA_005882045.1 Chloroflexota bacterium
TTCGCCCCGCGAACGCGGCCGTTGGATGGGACTGATCATGGGCGTCTTCGGGCTGGGCAGCATCGTCGGGCCGCTGGTGGGTGGCTTCACCACCGACCACTTCGGCTGGCGGTGGGTCTTCCTGGTCAATCTGCCCCTCGGGCTGATCGCGCTGGCGATGATTGCGGTGCTTATGCCGAGGCTCGCCGGTCACGGGCGAGTCCGCATCGACTGGCTCGGCATCATCCTGCTGGTTGCTGGCGTGGTGCCGATCTTGATCGGGCTGACCTGGGCCGGGATCACCTATCCATGGAATTCGGTCCAGGTGATCGGTGCGCTGGCGATTGGCGCGGTGCTCCTGGCGGCGTTCGCCCTGTGGGAAAACCGCGCCAACGAGCCCATCTTGACCCTGCACCTCTTCGAGAGCCATGCCTTCACGGTCGCCGTGATCCTCAGTT
>VBHO01000248.1:0-3698 GCA_005882045.1 Chloroflexota bacterium
ATAAACCTGAATCCGGATCGCTCCGGGCCGTCGTTCACGCCCGCCCAGGCCGGACTTGGGAGCCCGTCCTCAACGACCACGGCCCTCGACACATCCGCCAAAACGCTTTCCGCGGCTATCAGCAGCTCCTCAACGCTCAGCCCGGCAAGTTTGACGGCCAGCTTTAATACCGATGCGCCGGTGGCGGCGTTCGGGAAGCCCGATCCCTTCAACGTCGACCTCAGTGCAGGTTCGCTGAACGCCAGCTATCCGATCGCCGTCCCTGCCGGACCGGGCGGCCTGACGCCTCCGATCAACCTTATTTACAGCAGCGCCGGCGTGGCAGAGCAGCACAATCCGCAAGCCGCGGCGGGCTGGGTCGGAGAAGGCTGGAGCCTTGGAATGGGCAGCATCAGCTGGGGCGAACACAATGTTGGTGCGGGCGCGGGCCAAACCAATTGGAAGGACAGCTGGCTGCTCAACGACCCGTATGGGTCCGCTTCTGAGCTTATTCCGCCGACCAGCGTCACGGCCACCTTCAATGAGGACTCCGGTCATGGCCTCTCGGCCAGCCCGATCACCTGGCATACGGCGCCCGAGAACCACGACAAAGTGGTCTCAATCACTCCAATTCTGCAAGGCGACCCCGCCGCGGTCTCATGGGGAGCCAACCGGATCGACATCTTCGTCCGCGGCACCGACAATGCGCTCTGGCACAAGTGGTGGGACAACTACTGGAGCCGCTGGGAAAACCTGGGCGGCTACATCACGTCGAGTCCCGCCGTGTCCTCGTGGGGTGCGGGGCGCCTGGATGTATTCGCCAAAGGTGCCGACAATGCCATCTGGCAAAAGACTTTCAACGGCAGCTGGCAGCCGTGGGTGAGCGTGGGCACGGCGCCAGGTGGAACGAACAGCTCGAAGGTGGCCGCCGTCTCGTTGCGCGGGCAACCCAATGTTATCGACCTCTTTGCCGTCGGATCCGACAACTACACATATCACATGAATTTCAACGGGACCGGGTGGAGCGCTTGGGAAAACCTTGGCTGCTGCGGACAGGGGGGCCCCGCGGCCACTTCATGGGGAGCGGGCCGGCTCGACCTCTTCATTCACGGCATGGACGGCTACGTCTACCACAAGTGGTACGCCGGCGGCGCCTGGGTTGCGACCTGGGAAACGCAGGGTGGTCCCATCACGTCCGACCCGGCCGCCGTCTCATGGGGATCAAACCGGATTGATCTCTTCGGTCGCGCCACCGATAACAGTGTCATCACGAAAGCGTGGAATGGAACCGGCTGGGCCAACTGGGGCTCGTTGGGCGGCGGGTTCACATCAGGTCCTACCGTGGCGTCGTGGGGCGTAAACCGCCTGGATGTGCTCGGTCGGGGTTTGGACAACGGTCTCTACCACATGGCCTGGACCGGGACGGCCTGGGTGGGCTGGGACAACCAGGGCACGCCAAACCGACCGTGTTTCCGCGTCTTCCGGACCAACGGAATCATGGAGGAATATGGCTGCACTCAGGACTCGGTGCAGTTCTATCTGTCGCCAGTCAACAACAATACGTCCGGGCACGACTTCATTGCCAATTGGATGCTGGACCTGATTACGGATCCGCAGGGTAACCAGATTCATGTCACCTACAACGCCGATAGCGCTGGAGTGTTCGATGTTCGAGACCTGGTCCCGGCAACCGTGGAATGGGATTCGCCGGGTTGTCAGAACAACGTCGACATCTGTCCCATGTCCAACTCCTCGAGTTGGGGCTGGGCCCCGCTGATGCGGGTAAACTTTGCTGTTGCGCGTGCGCCAGTGCGCCTCACCGGTAGTGCTTGTCCAGTCAACGGCAATTTACGCTGCGACGACCCGGTCGACTTGACCGGCAGCAGCGGACTGGCAGCCCCGCAGGTGCAGTCAACGTGGGTTCTCAACGACGCGCAAGTTCAAGTGAGGTCCAGCCCGAGCGCTGCCTGGAATCTCCTCCGCGATTACCAGTTCAGCTATGACCAGCGCGCAGCGTCCAGTATCACCGATCCTGTAACGGGTAAAGCCGAGTCGGTGGCGGGCAAGCTATTGCTTACTCAGCTGCAGGAGATCGGCGACGATAGCACGACCACTTTGCCCGCACGCGCTTTCAGCTACGAGGTTCATGACCAGTTCTACGAGGACGACGCGTATACGCCTAACCCGTCGACCAACTGCGGACCGGTCAATCCCGGAAGCAGCTGCCGGCTCTGGAGCCGGAGCTATGACGGCAACCATTGGTATCTGAGGACCGCGAGCAACGGACTGGGGCTTGGCCAGACTTTCTCCTGGGTCAACGCTCGAACCAATGTGTGGGGCGTCGTTTCCCCTAGCTACAACCTTGATCCGTTGGCCTGCAACGTCGCTGGGACAGACACGCCGATAACCAGCTGGCCCTGTTACTGGGCCGACGACCAGGCATGGAGCCACGTCGTCCTGACGCGTGAGGACACCAGCACCAACGCAATCACGAGCTCAACTCAGTACTCATACCTGCTCTCGACCTTCACCGCCGTACCCTGCAACGGTTGCAATCAGGGGTTCTACTGGGGCAACCAAAAGGATGGGGACTACGCGGATTACTACAACGCTAAGTTTATGGGCTTCGCGCAGGCAACCGTCCTCAAAATGGACGGCTCCAAGGAGATACACCACTTCTACGCCACCGAGGGTCAAGGCGTCTACGACTGCAACCAGGTGGCTTGTGCCCAGAGCTCGCCGACCAACGTCACCTACTGCTACAACCCTTGTCACACCGACCCCTGGTGGGACCTCGGCAACCTGGCCCATGGACACCCGTTCGAGGACGACTACTACGACACGAACGGGGCGCTTCTGAAGCAAATCAAGACTCAGTATCAGAAAGTCTGCCCGCCCAGCGGGGTGGCAGGGACTCCGTCGAACGGCTATGGCAGTTGGGACGGGCAGCTGATTAGTCAGCTCGATCCGAGCAACCCGGTCGCGTCCTGCGACCTCGAGACTGCTCAGGTTGACGAGATTACGGTCGACGGTTCTAACGCCAGCCCACTGCCCGATCGAACTACGACGTATGCCTACGATCCGACCGCACGGGTGATCAAGAAAACCACAACCGGCAATAACGGCGCCGCGACTGGCAGTGCGACGACGATCATCTCCCAGCCAACCTATCTCTGGAATGACACCGTAACCGCGAACCTCGCACCGACTAACGCTCGTGGCGTTTACATCCTTGATCGGCCCAGCTTCACCGACACGGAAGATGGCGGCGGCAACCGACTCAGCTGTACCTACGTCAGTTACGACGGTATGACCAACACGAGTGGCTCCGCAGCCGGCTTGACCAAAGGCGATACGACGCAAGTCGATCGTTACCAGAATTGTGGGACCGCGGCGTCCGGCTTCAGCGACAAGGGCGGGCCCGTTACCACCACCACGCTCTATGACAGCTACGGCAACGCCGTGGCATCCAACGACCCGGACGCAAACGCTAATAATGCGGCCCATAAAGGCTGTGCGGTCAACGGTGTCACGTACAGTCACTGCACCACCTACGATCCGACCTACCGGGCGCTTGTCACGTCCGAGGCGGACGCGCTCAACCATGTGCAGACGACCAACTATTCCAGCACGGCGTCCTTCGGATTTGGAATATGGCCCGCATCCATTCTCGATGCGAATAACCAGTACACCTATATGGCCTATGACGCGCTCGGGCG
>VBHO01000248.1:3754-4621 GCA_005882045.1 Chloroflexota bacterium
GAAGCGCTACCCAGCCGCCTTGTTTGGAAATTGACCACGTCCAACGTCTGGATTCGAGCAATACGGTCACAACTCGAGGGTTCTTTGATGGTTTGGGCAATCTGGTCGAGACGCGTACTCAGGCGCCCTCCGGCCAGGATGTCATTCGGTTCGCGGAATACGATGCCATGCTTCGCCAGGTATCCCAGAGCTTGTCTTATTACGTGCCAAGCGGATCCGGATATCTCAGTCCCGATACCACAAAGCGTGGGACTCTCTATAGCTACGACGGATTGGGCCGCGTCCTGAGCACGACCGACGCTCTCGGCGGCAAGAGCACGAATGTCATCACGGTGGCCTGCGGGGCCATCACAGGCGACAGCGCGTGTTACGAGCAGACGCTTCTCATCGATCCGCTCGGTCACCAGCGGGGTGGTCTCCGCGATGCCCTCGGCCGCACTCAGTACGAGCAGTCGTTCAACGGCAGCGTGGCGCCTTACTCCGTCTATGCGACCACGAACTACACGTACGACATCAATGGCAACCTGACCCAAATCGTCCATCCGAACGGCACGAGTACGACCGCCTTCGCATACGACGCCGTCGGCCGGAAGAAGAGCGCGTCCGATCCGGACAGCGGGGCGATGAGCTACCAGTACGACGCCGACGGGAACATGACGCAGTCAATCGATGCTCGCGGTGTGGCGGGCACGGTGTATGCGGGTTATGACGGGCTCGACCGGCCCGCCTGGCGCAGCGTCAACAGTGACGGCAGCAGCCCCTACAACTTATTCCGATACGACCAGGGGAGCAACGGAGTCGGGAGGCTAACCCACGAGGACTTCAACGGTGCACCCAAGAATGCCCTCAGCGGCGCGTACGACTTCG
>VBHO01000250.1 GCA_005882045.1 Chloroflexota bacterium
CAGCTGACCTGGCTCCGGGACGGCGCCGGTGAGCCCACCTGGTCACCGGATGGCGCGACGATCATCTTCACCGCGGAGGTCGGTCGGCCGGACGATGCGGAGTCGGCGGATGCCCAGCTCGATGAGAAACGAGTGCCGGCGGTGCGGACCATCGACCAGCTCTGGAATCGGCTCGATGGCAGGGGCTGGATCTACGAGCGCCGGTCGCATCTGTTTCGGATTCCCAGCAGCGGCGGCGATCCTGAGCAGCTGACCGACGGCGACTGGGACGACAGCTCGCCCGACGTCTCGCCGGACGGCCGACGGATCGCCTTCACCTCGGACCGGACCGCTGAGCGATGGAGCTGGCCAGCCAACGATGTCTGGTTTCTCGATCTGCCATCGAAACGACTCAGCCGCCTGACGGACGAGACGGTCTACGCGGGGCCGCCGGCCTGGTCGCCGGATGGACGTCAGGTCGCCTTCGCGGCGTCGAAACGCCGCCACGACGACGGCTACACGGATCTGATGGTCGCCGACGTCGACGCGCCCGGTACGGCGCGCAACCTCACCGACGATTTCGCGCCGACATTTTCCGACAGCGCGATCGACGACCAACGCGTGGGCCACGGCGGGCGCCTGACCTGGTCGACCGATGGCAAGGAGATCTATTCGCAGGCGGCCGGGCGCGGCTCGACGCTCATCTACGCCATCCCATCACAGGGCGGGACGCCGCGCGCCGTCGTCGACGGGCGGCGACGGGTCTACGCCTTGAGCATGGACCGCGACCGCCGGCGGATTGCGTTCGCCAGCTCCGACCCGGCAACGCCGGGCGACCTCTTCGTTCAGGAAATGGCCGGCGGCCGCCGGGATGTGCGGCTCACGGAACTGAACACGGCGCTATTTCGCGATGTCAACCTGGCGGCCCCCGAGGAGTTCAGCTACAAGGGCGCGGATGGTTGGGACATCCAGGGGTGGATCATGCGACCAGGCCCCCACCCCGGCCCTCCCCCGCAAGCGAGGGAGGGAGAGAAGCCTCCGGCCATCCTCGAGATCCACGGCGGGCCGATGGCCATGTACGGCTGGAGCTTCTTCTTCGAATTCCAGCTCCTGGTTGCCCACGGCTACGCGGTGCTGTTCACCAATCCCCGCGGCAGCACCGGGTACGGCCGAGCCTTCTCGGCGGCGGTAAACGGCGATTGGGGTGGAAAAGATTTTCAGGACGTGATGGCCGGGCTCGACACCGCGGTCTTGAAGGGCTGGGTCGACCCGGACCGTCTCGGCGTCGGCGGCGGCAGCTATGGCGGCTATATGACGAACTGGATCATCGGCCACACCGATCGGTTCAAGGCCGCCGTCACGATGCGCTGCGTGAGCAACCTGGCCTCGATCTTTGGCACCGGCGACCTCGACTGGATGCTCACCATTGACACGATGGACGCCGTGCCCTGGAAGGACTTGAACCGCCTGATGGAGCGCTCGCCGATCACCTACGTGGAGCGGATGACGACGCCGCTGCTGATCCTTCACGGCGAACATGACCTCCGCTGCCCGATTTCCGAAGGCGAGCAGCTGTTCACCGCGCTCAAGCTGCTGGGCCGCGAGGTCAGAATGGTCCGCTTCGAGGGCCAGTCCCATGACCTGTCGCGCAGCGGCCATCCGCGCTCGCGCGTCATCCGTCTACGGCATATCGTCGGCTGGTTCATCTCCCACATTCGCACCGAGGTCATACGGCCCAAAGGGGAGCTCGCCAGAGCAGGCGCCGCAGGAGAGTAGGAAACGAAAAGGGCCACCCAGCGGGGTGGCCCCTCGGTGCTCGGGTCGCGTTAGCTGCTGGCGGGAACCGGTTGCGGGAGCTCAGCGAACATCTTGAACGACTCCTCGCGCAGCTTCTGGTAGTAGTCGAGACCGGTGCCGGCCGGAATCAGCTTGCCGATGATCACGTTCTCCTTCAGGCCGCGCAGCCGGTCGACCTTGCCGGAGATCGCCGCCTCGGTCAACACCCGGGTCGTTTCCTGGAAGGACGCCGCCGACAGCCAGCTCGCCGTGTTCAGCGCGGCCTTGATCAAGCCGAGCAGGACGGTCTGGGCGACCGACGGATCGCCACCTTCGGCCAGCACCTTGGCGTTGGCTTCTTCGTATTCCCACTGCGAGACGATCTCGCCCGGCAGCAGGTCGGTGTCGCCGGCGGTGTCGACGCGAACCTTCCGCATCATCTGCCGGATGATCACCTCGATGTGCTTGTCGTTGATGTCGACACCCTGCGAGCGATAGACCTTCTGGACCTCGTCGACCAGGTAGGTCTGGACCGCCTCGCGTCCGAGAATGTGCAGCAGCTCCTGCGGGCTGATCGAGCCCTCGGTGATCTGCTGGCCGGCC
>VBHO01000087.1 GCA_005882045.1 Chloroflexota bacterium
CGTCCAGGAAAGCAGTCTCCGTGGACTCACCCGTTGGCCCGAAGCGGCGGACGCCGACGCCGAAGTGCCGTTCCTGCCCGCGCGCATTCTGCTGCAGGACTTCACGGGCGTGCCGGCGGTCCTCGACCTGGCGGCGATGCGATCGGCCATGCAGCGAGCCGGCAAAGATGCCGGCCGGATCGATCCGCTGGTGCAAGTGGATCTGGTCATCGACCATTCCGTGCAGGTCGACGCCTTCGGGTCGCTGGGCGCCTATGCGCGCAACATCGAGCGCGAGTACGCGCGCAACGGCGAACGCTATGCGCTGCTGCGCTGGGCGCAGCAGGCGTTTCACAACTTCACCGTCGTGCCGCCGGGCATGGGGATCTGTCACCAGGTGAACCTCGAACGGCTGAGCCGCGTCGTGCAGGTCCGGACGGATCAGGAGGGAAGCTACGCGCTGCCCGATACGCTGCTCGGCACCGACTCCCACACCACCATGGTCAATGGGCTGGGCGTGCTCGGCTGGGGTGTCGGCGGTATCGAGGCGGAGGCCGCGTTGCTCGGTCAGCCGACCTACCTGCCGCGGCCGGTGGTCGTCGGCGTGCGCATGACCGGCGCCCTGCGGCCAGGCGCGACCGCGACCGATCTGGTCCTGACGCTCACCGAGATGCTGCGCCGGCACGGCGTCGTCAACAAGTTCGTCGAGTTTTGCGGCGCCGGCCTCTCCAGCCTTTCGGTGCCGGACCGGGCCACCCTCTCCAACATGTGCCCGGAGTACGGCGCCACCTCCTCCTTCTTCCCGGTCGACGCGCAGACGCTGCGCTACCTGGAGACCACCGGACGTGACGCCCAGCTGATCGAGCTGGTGGAGCAGTACACGCGGGCGCAGGGAATGTTCCGTACCGACGACTCGCCGACGCCCGTCTTCAGCGAGCTGCTCGAGCTCGACCTCGACGCGGTCGAGCCCAGCCTCGCCGGGCCGAAACGCCCGCAGGACCGGGTCGCGCTCCCCCGGGTGTGGGAGAGCTTCAAGACCGCTTTTGCCATGGAGGACAGACCAACCAACAACGATGTCGCGCGATTCGACTCCGAAGGTGGGGTCGCCGATGTGCTCGGGGAGAAGCAGCATGCGACGGCGGTGATGGCCAGGCCGGCGGCGCACGTCCGCAACGGCTCGGTCGTGATCGCGGCGATCACCAGTTGCACCAATACCTCGAACCCCTCGGTGATGGTGGCCGCCGGCTTGCTGGCCAAACGTGCCGTCGAGCGCGGACTCCGGGTGTCCCCCACCGTCAAGACCAGCCTGGCACCCGGATCTCGGGTCGTCACCGACTATCTCAAGGCGGCCGGTCTGATGCCCTACCTGGAGGAGCTCGGCTTCTACCTCGTTGGCTACGGCTGCACCACCTGCATCGGCAACAGCGGTCCGCTGGCCAGTGCCGAGGTCGAGGCCGCCGTCGAGAAGGAAAAACTCAACGTGGTCGCGGTGCTGAGCGGCAATCGGAACTTCGAGGGTCGGATCCATCCACTGGTCAAGGCGAGTTATCTCGCCTCACCGCCGCTGGTGGTGGCGTACGCGTTGGCCGGTGACATCCGGCGGGACCTGACCACGGAGCCGCTGGGGAAGGACAAGCAGGGCGCCGACGTCTATCTCCATGAGCTCTGGCCCTCGGCGGACGAGGTCAACGAGGCGATCCGCACCTCGCTCAAGGTCGAGATGTTCACGCGGGAGTACGCGCGGATCTTCGATGGCGACGAGAACTGGCAACGGCTATCGGCGCCCACCGGTCCGATCTACGAATGGGACGCAGCCTCCACCTACGTCCAGGAACCCCCGTTTTTCGAGAACCTGAGCGCGACGCCACCTCCGCTGACCGACATCGTCGGCGCTCGGGCGCTCGTCGTCGTCGGCGATTCGATCACGACCGACCACATCTCCCCGGCCGGCAGCATCCCGGCAGACAGCCCGGCGGGAAAGTACCTGATCGAACACGGCGTCGAACGCGCCGAGTTCAACAGCTACGGCGCCCGGCGCGGCAACCACGAGATCCTGGTGCGCGGCACCTTTGGCAACATTCGGCTGCGCAACTTACTCACCCCGCGTGAGGGCTACTGGACGACCCACCTCCCCGACCAGCAGGAGATGACCATCTTCGATGCCGCGCAACGCTACCGCGGAGAGGGCGTGCCGTTGATCGCGATTGCCGGTAAGGAGTACGGCTCGGGAAGCTCGCGCGACTGGGCCGCCAAGGGGCCGCTGCTGCTCGGCGTCCGCGCCGTGCTGGCCGAGAGCTTCGAACCTCGTGGGCATGGGGATCCTGCCGCTCGAGTTCCAGCCTGGAGAGTCGCTGCGCTCGCTGGGGTTGACGGGCACCGAAGCCTTCACCATTCGTGGGCTCGGATCGGGGCTCGAGCCCGGACAACGGGTGGAGGTGGAAGCCACCGCTGAGGATGGTACGTCTCGGCGGTTCACCGTGATCAGCCGCTTGGACAACGCGACGGACGTCGAGTACCTCCGGCACGGCGGCGTGCTGCCATTCGTGCTGCGGCAGCTGATGGCGCGGAGCTAGCCGGGGAAGACCGACAGCTGCGAAAGGCTGTGCACGTCGCTGAAGGGTAGGGTCGTCTCGCTCTTGCTCGTCAAGCTGTAGGCGAACACCTTTCCGGAGGGCTGCGACGGGCCGCCCAAGCATTCGCTGGTACAGGCTTGCTCCTCCAGATACCAAAGGGTGTCGCCGGTGATGAAAATCGGATGCGAGCGCGGAGCGGGCGCCGTCGTCACACTCTGGTTGCCCTGGAGGTCGTAGAGCTTGACGTGGGGCACGAAGTTGGTGGCGATCTCCGTGTAGGCCAGCCAGCGGTCGTCGGGTGAGGCCGCCGGGTCGTACCAGTGGAGGCCGCCGACGAGCGTGCCGACACTGTGGACCTCGGCGTCCCAGGTGCGCACGCCCACGGCGTCGCGGTAGTAGAGGCGATTACTGTGACGCGCCCAGGTCGCCATCGTGGCATTGGCGCTCGTGCCCGCGGGTGGCAGGAACGCCACGCTGTTGTCGGCGGCCCGCAGCACGAGGAACTGGCCGGTTTCCGGCGCCTGCCCCTGATTACCGACGAAGGTGTCGACCATCAGGAGATATTTGTCATCCGGTGAGTACTCGAGCCGCAATTCATCATCCCGACCGACGCCGCGACCCGCAATTGCATTGAGATCGAGGCTGGTCTCCTGTCCGCCACGCCGGACGTGCAGCGACGGCTTGTTGCTGGCATCGTGCAGCAGGTAGGCCAGCATCGAGCCATCGTGACTGTAGGCGAAGGCTGGCACGTAGCCACTGACGGCGACGGCGGCGGTTGAGGCTCGCGTACTCAAGTCGAAGGTCATGATCCGAATCGACGGGGTGCTGGCGTCGACGTAGGCGATCTTCTGCGCGGAGATAAAGTGCGCCTCAGGTGTGGCTCCCGCGCCGAGCGATACCAGCTGTTGCGGGGTGCTGCTCGCGGAATCGTACAGGAGAATCTCACTGCCACTGGTGGTCGAGGCCGTGAAGAGCACGCGATAAGTGGAGGCCGGTGCCGTCGTGCCTGGGGAAGATGACGTGCTCGGCGTCGGCGACAATGCGTTCGACGCGGGCGCCGACGTGCACGCGGCGAGCACGATCAGCACAGCCAGGCTAATGGGATGAACGCGGTGCAAGGAACCGATGGTGTTCAGGCTTCGGCGATTTTAGCGCCCTTTCAGCCCTCGTAGTGAGCTTTGCGGATTCTTGACCGACATGGAACGAACGCGCGGCTCGTTACGGAGGCGTACTGCCGGTGCCCTCCTACTCAAGGGCGGTCCAGTTCACCTCCTGTCGTAACCAACGGTATCGCCGCTATCATCCGGTCGTGCGCGGACTGAAAGCGAAGCGGGTCGTGATCACGGGCGGTGCCAGTGGAATCGGTCTTGCGACCGTCGCCCGCTTCCTCGACGAAGAGTCCCGGGTGCTCGTCCTCGATCGCGACCCCAAAGGTTGCCATGAGCTCTCCCTGAAGTTTCCCGCGCTGGCCGATGCAATCGTCGTCGACGTGGCGGATGCGCGAGAGGTTGCCGCGGCTTTCTCGACCGTCGACAGCCGGCTCGGTGGCGTGGACATCCTCGTCAACAACGCCGGCATCAGCATCCGGCACCGCTTCCTCGACCTCTCCCCTGCCGAGTGGTCGCAGGTGTTGGCTGTCAATCTCAACGGCGTCTTCAACGTGGCGCAACAGGCGGCCAAGCGGATGGTCGCGGCGGGCGGCGGCGTGATCATCAACATGGGCTCGACCAACGGGATGGTCGGCCATCCGATGTACGCGGACTACAACGCCAGCAAGGCGGGCGTGATCGAGCTCACGAAGTCGATGGCGCTCGAGCTAGCGCCCACGGTACGCGTCATTGCGGTTTGCCCGGGCTACGTGCTCACGCCGATGCAAGAGGCTGAGTACACGCCGGCGATGCTAGAGGCGGTGAACCGTAAGATTCCGCTCGGCCGGCACGCGCGTCCCGACGAGATCGCGGCGCTCTTTGCGTTCCTGGCCTCGGACGAGGCGCCCTACATCACGGGTCAGGCGGTCGTCATCGACGGCGGCGAAACCGCGGGAGGTCTCGCAAGCCAGGCATAGCACCATACTTGGCGAATGGAACAGCGGATAAGTCTGGTGACGCTTGGGGTGAGGGACCTTCGCCGCGCGCGGGCCTTCTATGAAGCGATCGGCTGGACCGGCGCCCAGCAGCCTGACGACGAGGTCGCGTTCTTCCAGGCCGGCGGCATGATCTTCGGGTTATGGACCGCGCTCGGTGGCCACGGTGCGCCCGGCATCGAGCTGGCGCATAACGTCCGTTCTCCCGAAGAGGTCGACGCGGTGCTCACCGAGGCCGAACGGGCCGGCGCGACGATCGTCCGTCCGGCTGCGCCCGCCGACTGGGGTGGCTATACGGGCGCCTTCGCCGACCCCGATGGTTACGTGTGGGAGGTCGCCCACAACCCGGGCTGGACACTCGCCAGCGACGGCTCGGTCCGACTCGGGTAACCCATCTCGACCTTAGGTACATCGGTTAGGCTCATCGAGGGGTGAGGGGGCATGGAGAGGCCTAATCGGCTCGGCGTCAGGCATTGGCGGCCTGTGTTCGGCCAGCGACTGAGTAAGTTCGTCGATCACCACCGACAGCGATGGGATGTGATGATGGCCGTTCTTACTGTCCTGTACGTCGCCCTTGGTTTCTTCGAAGATCCCCAGCGATGGAACGCTGCCGAAGTCGTGGTTTGGGCCTTGTCGGGTCTCTTCTTCTTGGAGTTCCTACTTCGCTTCCTCGATGACCAAAGTCCGCGGCTCTATCTGCGAGACCACTGGATCGACCTGGTCACAAGCTTTCCGGCAGTTGGGCCTCTCCGCCTGCTTCGACTCCTTCGGCTCCTCCGTGTCTTTAACAGCGCTCGGATGTTGAAGAGGCTGGCGGCTGACAAGGGCGATGCATCAACCACTGCGGGCCTTCGGTTCCTTGCAACGACAGTCTTTGTGTTCTGGTTGCTCGCCGGATATGCCTTCTATGTGACGGAACTCAACCAGCCCCGCAGCATGGTCCACTCCTTCACCGACGCGCTATTCTTGGCCTTCACAACAAGCACGACAGTCGGCTTCAGCCCAATGAAGGCAGTCACGTCTGAGGGCCAGATCATCGCGGGCCTCGTGATCTTTGTTGGACTGGGCCTTCTCACCGCAGCCTCCAGCCGCCTCACCTCTCTCTGGATCGACGCGTCCAGCCAGCAGGCTCAGGACGACCTGCTCGTTGATATCCGTGAGCAACTCCGAGCATCGGAGTCGCGGCTGGCCGCCATCGAGGCGGCGGTGGGAATTTCTAAGCCCGAATTGCCATCGCCGAATCTACCCATCTCATGAGGGTTGAGTCCGCCTGCAGCCGATTAGTGCCAGTACGGCCAGCTTGAGCTTGGCGTCGTTCCGAGCATTTCGTTCCAGAGCACGTCTGTGCCGGTCAGCGCTGAGCGGTTGAAGGCGTGCATGAACGCCGAGACGCCGATCCGTTTGACTCCGCGGCTGCCGATCAGGCCGACGGTATTGAGACGGTTCGAGGCGTCGCGGTCACGTAGGTCGAAGCCGACCAGGTGGCCGTAACTGGCGACGTCCGTACTGCTGAAATAGACGCGCTCCAACGTGGCGTAGGAATAGATGGCCGTGTACCAGGTGTGCCGCGGCGCGACCACGTCCCATGGGTCGAGGACGCCCGTGAGGTACGGATACGTCGCGAGGGAGCCGCCGAAGACGTCAGACACATTGGCGGTGTGGCCACCATCCGACGCCGAGAAAAAAGCCTCGATCACGCGGCCGGCGTACATCAGAACCTGGCCGGCGGTCTGGTCGACGGCCGCGTTCTGCGAGCCACTCTCGGAGTCGATGCCTCGATAAACCTGGAACTGGGTAGTGTCGTCGACGTCGTAGAGGGCGGTGCTCCCCATATGGGTCAGCGCGTAGCAACGGGCGGCGACGATCTGCGCCTTGATTGCCTCGAGCGGCCAGCTCGATGGCACTTCGCCGAGGCCGCGCAGATAGTCCTCGATCGGTAGCACATTGATCATGTAGAGCAGACCGCCGCTGGGCTGGGCCACGATCGTCCCGCGGTACGCGTGGTAGCGTCCCGATGGCCCGTAAACGGTGAGGCGCGTCGCGGCGGACGTCGGGACGATCTTCTGCACGCCGCCTGCGATTGAGAAGGACAGGCTCTGGCCCGCGGCGATGTTGGTGACGCGCGTCCCAGCGATGAGCTGCGCGGGTCCGCTGGGCACGACGCGATAGGTTGAGGTTCCCCAGAGGACGGCTACGTGGATCGGCGTGTTGCCGGTGTTGAGGCTGGTCCAGGAGGTGCCCGTGTAGAAGTGCTGATCGATGAAGCGATAGTTGAGGCCGGCAAGAGCCATGCCCTTCGCGCCCCACTGACCGAGTCCAACCCCATGGCCCCATCCGTGACCGCAGAAACGCACCGATCCGACCGGCGCGGCGGGTGGACAGGTCGCCGCATACGATGCCCCGCCGCCTTTGAGGGCCGCCAGTGCCGCCTCGGTCTCATAGCGATCGAGGGCCGCCTGCAGCGACCGGCTCTGACCATCAAGGCCGGCGAGTCGGATCAGCGTCTGTCGCCGCTGACTGTCGAGCTGGCTGTCATAGCTGGCGATCTGGGCCACCTGGCCCGCAATCGCATTCGCGCGGGCCTGGAGCATGTCGAGTAACGGCGCCAGGTCGGCCCGCGCTTGAGCCAGCAGGCGACGCTGCGCCTCGAGGGCGTCGCGCTCGGCGCGCAGCTGCCGAGCAAGTTGCAGCTCGCTCACCGACATCTGCTGCAGATAAATAGTCCGGTTGAGCAAGTCGTCGAAACTCCGCGCGGAGAAGACGAACTCGAACCAGCGCATGCCGCCGAGCGCATAGAGCGTCTTGATGTCGGCCTGGAAGGCCCGCATATGTTGCAGGTACGCGAGCTGATCGTGCGACAGCTGCAGTTGGGCGTCGGCGATTTGCGCTTCAATCGCCTGCGCCTGGGCGGCGATCGGGGCCAGGTCGGCATTGCTTTGCGCCAGTTGCACCTGCAGCCCCGCAAGTGTCAGCTGGACCTGGCTCTGCTGAGCTTGCAGCGCCGCGAGCCGCTGATGCTGCCGCGCCTGCTCCTGTTGAACCTGTGCCAGCCGATCGGCGAGCGTGCCGGGATCATCCGCGTGCGCGGGCACGGCGGTGACAAGGAGCAGCAGCGCCAGCAAGGCGCTGCTCGCTCTGAGGTTTATGCCGGCGGCGCTCCCGCCGAGCCAGGCATACCGGGCTCGCGCCGTGGAGTGAAGCCGGCGTCGCCGCTGAAAGGAGCTGGAGCGCCCTTGGGCGCCTTCTCCTTCTTTTTCTTCTTCACTTCCCGCTTGCCCTTATCGCGTGACTTCGCCATGGTTCCCTGCCTCCCAGACTTAGTCCGGCGAGCCGCTATTCTACCCTCGATCGGCCTCGCTGTCCACGCGACGGCTACCCTCCGTGGCAGAATCGCGCAGGACCTCGAGGCACGCCACCACCGAATCACCCAGCGCGTGGAGGTTGTAACCGCCTTCCAAGGCCCAGACCGATCGCCCGTCGCCGTGGGCGATCGACCAGCCCTTGATCATCCGGGCAAGTTCGCGGTAGGCATCGGTGGTCACGTCGAGGCCCGCCAACGGGTCGTCCTCATGCGCATCGAAGCCGGCCGACACCAGGAGCAGCTCCGGCTTGAAGGCATCGAGCGACGGCCCGATTTTTTTCTCCCAGGCCCCGAGGAACGCCCGATCCGAAGTGCCCGCCGGGAGCGGCACGTTTAGGACATTGCCGTGCGTCCCGCGTTCACCGGCGCCTCCGGTGCCGGGATAGAAGGGGTACTGATGGGTCGAGGCATAGAACACCTCGGCGTCGCTCTCGAAGCTGTGCTGGGTGCCATTCCCGTGGTGGACATCGAAGTCGAGGACCGCGATCCGCCGAATGCCTCGATCACGGGCGGCGACAACGCCGACCGCGATGTTGTTCAAAAGACAAAAGCCCATGGCCTTGGCGTGCTCAGCATGATGACCGGGCGGCCGCACGACGGCGAGCGCGTGTTTCGCCTTCCCGTCCAACACCCGCTGCACGCCCTCTACGACGGCGCCCGCCGCGCTCCGAGCGGCGACCATCGACAAGGGGGTGATGTACGTGTCAGGGTCGAGATACCCGCCACCTGATGACGCGGCGCGATCGAGCATTCTGACATAGCTCGGATCATGGACGCGATGGATCAACGTCTCGGGCGCGTCTGGTGCTGGTTCCGGGACGAGACCGATGTCGGACTTCGCGATGGCCTCGATGACGGCCGCGACGCGCTCCGGGCGCTCGGGATGGCCTTCCGCCTGGTGGCCGATTTGCGCCGGGTTAGCGAGCAGCGCGATCATTCGAGGGTGCGAGTGCGGAAGCGCTCGAGCTGCAGCGGCGCGTTGTAGCTGATGCCGGCCTTATCGCACGCGGCTCGGAGTTGCCGCTCGGGCGTATCGATCCCCTCGATGCCAGGGAGCAACAGCGCCTGCCGATCGCCTCGCCGGACGATGATGCCGTGCGTTTGCGGATTGAGTCCGGAGATGTCGGGCACCGCCTCGGGCGGGTCGAGCAAGTGGACCTTGATGGTCAACGCGCTCACCTCATCGAGACGGACCGGCTCGAAGCGCGGATCGCGTACTGCGGACGCGACCAAATAGTGGATCAGCTCGTGGGCCGCGGTCGACTCCGTTGGATGCACGCTGCCGACGCAGCCACGCAGCTCACCGTCCTTGTACAGGGAGACGAACACGGCCGAGGGCGCCTGCAGGTCGAGAGGAATCGGCTGCGGCGGTTCGATCAAGCGCCTCGTACGTAGATAGGTCTCGATCGCCTGGCGTCCGAGCGCCTGAATGTCGAGCCCGATCTTCTGGGTCGTGCCGGCGACAGGGGTTGCGGTGAACGCGACCACCGGGTAACCGACGCCGAACGGGCCTTCGTAGCTGAGTACCTGCGAGTCGAGACCGGCGGCGCGCGCCGCGCCTAGCAGAATCGCGAGCGGGCGCAAGCCACACTCGCCGGCCTCCTCAACCAGATCGCGATCCAGGCCCTCGATCCGGTTCCATTCGCGGTCGCGTAGCGCGTCGATCACCAGCCGATCGAAGACCGGGCCCTCGGGTCGATATCCGTAGGGCGCGTCCGGCGTCAGGCGATGGGACAGGTCACCGGAGGCGATCAGGATGGCGAAGCGATCGCCCAGCCGGCGGTGCAACCAAACGCCCAACTCGATGAAGCGATGAAGTGGCCAGCCGCTAACGCCGAGGAAAATGCAGCGCTTGTTCGCCATCGTTCGCGGAAGCGAGTGCAGGGGAACCACCACGCCGTGATCGAGCTCCGTCTCCTCCGCCCAGATCAGTGAGAATCCTGCCCGCTGCCCGTCGGCGATGAGGGCGGTCGCGAGCCCCACGTCGACCTGCGCCATGACCTGGACGTTGGGCGCTCGAAAACGTGCCAGGTTGCCGCCGGCATTGGCGCCGCGCCGGACGGGTAGTGACGTCATGCTCGACGGGCTATGCGGTGAGATCACGACGGCGAGGTCGGCTTGGACTAGGGAGAGGATGCCGTCGAGCTCTCGCAGCGCGTCAGCGGTTGCGCGTACTCGTTGTGACTGGGCACCGCCGACCTCGGACAGGAGGATCGGAGGATGGGCAACCAGGGCGCCGGCGACGATGCCGGGCATGGGTCAGCCTCGGGCCGTCGCGGGCTCCGGCCGCAGGGCGTTGATGGCGTCACGATATTGCTGGGCCGCCGCGCGGGCAGCGTCCGCATAGTCGGCGCCGGCCGAGGCGAACAGGATGCCGCGTGAGATCGGGATGATGGCGCCGCGTCCATCCGCCCGCAGCGCCGCCGGAACGGCCGCGGTGAGCGCGGCGCCCTGCGCCCCGATGCCAGGGACCAGTAGCAGGCGATCGCCGGCGATCTGACGCACGTCGCGGATCTCGGCGGGGGCGGTGGCGCCGACCACGAAGCCGAGATTGTCGTGACGGTCCCACCGGACGCCCGCGCGGGCGACATGGCGGTAGAGCGCCTCGCCATCGCTGCGCAGGTGCTGGAATTCCGCCGCGCCCGGGTTCGAGGTCCGGCAGACGATGAGGACTTCTCGGTCCTTGTGGGCCAGGAAGGGCGCAACCGAGTCATAGCCCAGCCATGGGTGAACGGTGACGGCGTCGGCGCCCCAGGCTTCGAACATGGCATGGGCGTAGGCCTGCGCCGTGCTGCCCACGTCGCCGCGTTTGGCGTCGAAGATCACCGGGCGGTCTTTGGGCAATGCGGCCATCGCCTGGTCGAGCAACCAGCTGGCCTCCCTCCCCCAGCGCTCGTAGAACGCCAGGTTGAGCTTGTAGGACGACACCGAGTCGCCAACGGCCTCGACGATGGTCCGCACGAACTGCGCAATGCCGACCGGAGATCGTTCGACCGATGGTGGGAGGAGATCCGGCTCGGGATCAAGGCCGAGGCAGAGCAGCGAGCCGGTGGCATCCTCGCTGGCCCGCAATTTCGACTTGAACGTCATATTCGGAGCCAAGTTTAGTGGGTAGAATCGCATCGTGCCCCAGTCGACCATGCAGGTCACCCTGCCGGAGATGGGTGAGTCGGTCACGGAGGGGACCGTCGCCAAGTGGCTGAAGCAGCCGGGCGACCCGGTGCGAGAAGGCGAAGCGCTGGTGGAGGTCACCACCGACAAGGTGGACGCCGAGGTGCCCGCGCCCGCGACCGGAACCCTCACCAGGATCCTCGCCGAGGCCGGGAAGACGATTGCCGTCGGTGCGCCGCTGGCTGAAATCGCCGTGGGCGCGGATGGAGCTGGGGCGGCAAAGAAGGCCCCGGCCGTGACCGCAGCCCCGGAAAAGGCTCCCGCCTTGTCCACCGCCGAGAACGGGGAGGAAAAAAAAGCCCCCACCCTGCCCTCATCCGCAAGCGGGGGAGGGACGACGACTAGCCCGGTCGAGGTGTCGGAAGGCGCCGAGTTACTCGCCAGGGCGAAGGGCATCGACCTGGCCGGCATCAAGGGAACGGGCCCTGGTGGATCGATCCGCCGTCGCGATGTCGCCGAGGCGATCGAGCGAAACGCCCCCACCCTGCCCTCCCCCGCGAGCGCGGTAGGGGCTACTGCTGAGAAGGCCCCTACCCTACCCACGCCCGCGAGCGGGGGAGGGACAACTGGCCCCGCGATTCCCTTGCGCGGGCCGGCAGCGGCACTGGTCAAGTACATGGAGGAAAGTCTCCAGGTGCCGACCGCCACCAGCTTTCGGACAGTGCGCGTCGACGTGCTCGACCAGCGGCGCCGTCAGCTCAACCAGCGCGTGCAGGAAGCGGGCCGTCCGGAAAAGATCTCCTACACGCACCTGATCGCGTTCGCCATCACGCGCGCGGTCAAGGACGTGCCGTCGATGGCAGTGACCTTCGATCGCATCGACGGCAACCCGGCGCGCGTCGCCCATGGCGTGCACTTCGGACTCGCGGTCGACGTCCAGCGTCAGGATGGCAGCCGCATGCTGGTCGTTCCGGTCATCCGAGACGCCGACCGCCTGGATTTCGCCGCCTTCCGCGATCAGTACGAAACGCTCGTCTCGAAAGCGCGCATCGGCAAGCTGGTCGCCGACGACCTCGGCACCGTTGCATCCGTCCCGCGGTTGATGAAGGGCCAGGGCACGATCATCGCGACCGGCGCCATTGGTTATCCGCCCGAGTTCACCTCTATCGCCGAGAGCGGGCTGCGCCAGCTCGGGGTCTCCAAAGTGATGACGATGACCAGCACCTATGACCACCGCGTCATCCAGGGCGCCGAGTCCGGCGAGTTCCTGCGCCGTATCGATGAGCTGCTCGCCGGTGGTGACGGTTTTTATGAATCAGTCTTCGAATCGATGCGAGTGGTGCCGCCCGCCGGGATCAGCGAACCCGCTCGAGTGGTGGCCCCGGTTGGGGAAGCGGCGATCGCGGCGCCCACGACCGAGGAAGCGGAGATGTTGCGCGCGGTTGCGGCCGGCATGGCATTGGTCGCCGCCTACCGAAGCCACGGGCATCTTGCGGCGCGACTCGACCCCCTGGGGAGCGCGCCGACCGGCGACCCGTCGTTAGATCCGGTCAACCATGGATTGACGCCACAACTCATGGAGGCGGTGCCCGCTGCCGTGTTGCGCGTGCGCGTGCCCGGTGAGAACCTGGCCGAGGTCCTTACCCACCTTCGTGAGACCTACTGCTCGACGATCGCCTACGAGATCGAGCACATTTCCAGCCACGAGCAACGCAACTGGCTCCGCGAGCGCATCGAGTCGGGCCGTTACCGCCAGCCGCTCAGCCCCGAGCGGAAGCTTCAGCTGCTTGGCCGCCTCACGAAAGTGGAGGCGATGGATCGCTACCTTCGGAAGGCCTTCCTTGGCCAGAAGACGTTCTCCATCGAGGGCCTCGACTCGATGATCGTGATGCTAGAGGAGACGCTGCAACTGCTCTCCGACAATGGCACCCGCCAGGTGGTGATGGGCATGGCGCACCGTGGCCGGTTGAGCGTGATCGCTCATGTCGTCAACCGCACCTATGAGTCCTTGCTCGTGGAGTTCGAGCAGAGCAAGGATCGGCTTGCCAGCGGCACGGACGTGACTGGCGACGTCAAATATCACGCCGAAGCCGAAGGCACCTACGTCACCCCGAACGGCAAGCAGGTGTCGGTCAGCCTGCTCGCCAATCCGAGTCACCTGGAAGCGGTGGATCCGGTTGTGGAGGGCTGGACGCGCGCCGAGCAAACCCGCCGTAAAGGGGCCGCGCCGCATTTCGATCGGACGGGCACCGTGCCGCTCCTGATCCATGGGGACGCCGCCTTTCCCGCCCAGGGTGTCGTCGCCGAAGTCCTCAACCTGTCCAAGCTCGATGGCTACACCACCGGCGGCACCCTGCACATCATCGCCAACAACCAGCTTGGGTTTACGACCGATCCCGAGGAAGGCCGCTCGACGCGTTACGCCTCGGATGTTGCCAAGGGATTCGACCTGCCGATCATCCATGTCAATGCGGACGACATCACGGCCTGCGTCAGCGCGGTTCGCCTGGCGACCGCCTTCCGGCAGAAATTCGGGCGCGACGTCGTCATCGACCTGATCGGCTATCGACGCTTCGGCCACAACGAAACGGACGAGCCCGCCTACACCCAGCCGCAGATGTACGAGGCGATCAAAGAGCACCCGACGGTGCGAGAGGTCTTCGCGGCGCAACTCATCGAAGAGGGCCTGCTCAGCGCCGACGACGCGAACGCGCGCACCGAGGCCGCCCAGGCCCGCCTTGCCGACGCCCACCAGAATGTCAAGGCCAGTGCCGCGCACGCGCCCCAGGTGAGCCGCCCGCCGATGGACGCGAGCCCCGAACTGGAAATCAAGACGGCGGTCTCGCCCGAAGTGCTCGAGTCATTGAGTCGTCAGCTCCTGGCGGTGCCCGACGGCTTTACGGTGCACCCCAAGCTGCTCCGCCAGATGGAACGCCGCAAGACACCACTGGCCGAACGAGACATCGATTGGGCGCAGGCCGAAGAGCTGGCCTTTGCCACGCTGATCACGGGCGGCATCCCGGTGCGGCTCACCGGCCAGGATACGGAGCGCGGCACATTTAGCCAGCGCCACCTGGTCTTCCACGATCCCCGTTCCGGAAAGACCTGGGCGCCGATTCAGCACCTGGTCGGGGCGAGCGCCACCTTTGAGCTGCACAACAGCCCCCTCTCCGAGTACGCCGCGCTCGGTTTCGAATACGGGTACAGCTCCGACGCCTCAGATGCGTTGGTGTGCTGGGAGGCGCAGTTCGGCGATTTCATCAATGGGGCGCAGATCATCGTCGACCAGTTCATCGTCTCGGGCCTCGCCAAGTGGGGACAGTCGTCGCGACTGACCCTCCTCCTTCCCCACGGTTATGAGGGCGGTGGCCCGGAGCATTCGAGTGCGCGGCTCGAGCGGTTCCTGCAGCTTGCCGCCGAGGGCAACATCCGGGTCTTCTATCCGAGCACGCCGGCGAACTACTTCCACGCGCTGCGGCGGCAGGCGCTCCACACGAGGCCGCGGCCGCTGATCATTATGACCCCGAAGAGTTTGTTGCGCCTGCGCCCGTCGTGGTCTCGGCTCGAGGACTTCGCCGTTCACAGCTTCCGTCGGGTGATCGATGACCCCTCGATGCAGGACCACCGTGAGGAGGTGCAGCGGATCATTCTCTGCACCGGCAAGATCTACTACGACCTGATCGCCAGCTCCCTGCGCGCGGAGGCGAAAGATCTCGCGATCATCCGGGTGGAGTTACTCGAGCCCTTCCGAACGGACGACGTGCTGGCCGCGATTGCGAAGTACCCGAACGTGCGCCAGCTGACGTGGGTCCAGGAAGAGCCGATGAACATGGGCGCCTACTGGCACGTCAAGCGTCGCCTCGAGCCCAAGTTGCCCAAGCACCTCACGCTCCACTACGTGGGCCGGCCCGAGCGTGCCAGTCCGAGCGAGGGTTATGCGATCGCCCACGAAGCGCAAGAGGAGCGCATCGTCGAGGCCGCGCTCGTTCCAGCTGCGGAATCGACTAAGCCACCGACTTCGGGTTAGAATTCTCCGCGATGCTGCTGTCGCTCGACTGGATGAACCTGTTCGGCGGGCTCACGTCGGGGCAGGTCACGTCGGTCATCGTGGTCGCGGTGATCTTCACCNNTCGCCTTTGGCGTCCGCTCGGGCATCATGGCCCCGGCCTACAGCACCCGCGTTCCGCTGGCGTCCAACACCGAGCTGGGCGCATTCCTGGGCGCCGCGGCGTTCGGGATGATTTCGATCCTGCTGATGACCTTTCTCGGGTTTGCCGAAAACGATCTCGACAACCCGCTGTTCCTCCCCCTCTCGGTCGGTCCGATCCTGATCGGTGGGCTCCTGCTCCTCACAGGAGCAGGCCTGGCCTTCCGTACGGTCCGCCGCCGGTCCGCCCGCCCGACCTAGCACCGAAACCAGTCGCCAGCCCCGCCCGTTCCATCTGCAGCGAACACGCCCCAAACTTGACAACCGACACTCCGGTTTCGTAATGTAATGATAACGACGATATCAGTATCCATATCAAAGGAAGTGGCTAAGATGAACGCCCAGGACGGCCGAGCGATGTTCGAACTCCAGTTGGAGTTGCACTCTCGGGCGACGGGCGTCGAGCCCCTGATCTCGGCGGATGATCTCCTCGAGGTCCACGAGCTACTCACCGTCCACGAGGGCGATCTGGAGAGCCTCCTCAAGAAGCCCCGCGGGTAAACTCAACCCGTTCGTGACGCTGACCAGAGAGACCGTTGCCGCCTGGCTGCGTGCCTATGTCCAGGCATGGGAAACGTACGATCCCGACGCGGTCGCTGACCTCTTCACCGAGGATGCGACGTACGCTTACCACCCCTTCGATGAGCCGATTCGAGGCCGGCTCGCGATCGTCGCCTCGTGGCTTGAGGGGAAAGACCCGGCGGGGACCTATGACGGACGCTACGAGCCGGTCGCCATCGATGGCAATCTCGCCGTGGCCAATGGACGAAGCCGCTATTTCAAAGACGCCTCAAAAGCCGACCTCGCTCGCGAGTACGACAACCTCTTTTTGATTGAGTTCGACGACCGTGGCCGATGCCGCTCCTTCCGAGAGTGGTACATGAGCCCGCGGGGCCAGATCGAGCCGGCTTAGACGGTAAAAAGATATCGGGGAGACAGGATTTGAACCTGCGGCCCCCTGAACCCCATTCAGGTGCGCTACCAGGCTGCGCCACTCCCCGACGCGCTGCCTATTCTACGTCTCTTCTCCGCGGCGTCTGAACACCATGTGGATGGGCGTCCCTTCAAAGCCGAAGGCATGGCGTAGTTGCGTTTCGAGGAAACGGCGATACGAAAAATGAACGAGCTCAGGATCGTTGACGAAGAACACGAACGTCGGTGTCGTCGACTCGGCCTGGGTCGCGTACATCACGCGCAGGCGCTTCCCGTGTCTCGTCGGTGTCTCACGCTGGCCCAGTAAGGTTCGAAGCCACTTATTCAGCTCCGGCGTGGCGACTCGCCGGCGGCGCTCCTCAGTCACCTTGAGCGCCACTTGCAGCGGCTGCGCCACGCGCTGCCCGGTCTTTGCCGAGATATACGAGACCGGCGCCCAGGGGGCAAAGGCCAAGGCCTCCTTGATCTTCTTGCGCCACACCTTTTCCTCTTTCTCTTCGGGCGTCAACAGGTCCCACTTGTTGAGCACCAGCACCAGGCCGCGGCCGGCCTCCACCACGTAACCCGCGATATGCACGTCCTGCGCGGTGATGCCGTCCTTGGCGTCGATGACGACGATCCCGATGTCGGCGCGCTCCATCGCGCGTAGCCCCCGCAGGAGGGAGTACTGCTCCACGCCGCTGGTCAGTCCCCGACGCCGGATCCCGGCGGTGTCGACCAGCAGCACACGCTTGCCCTCGAAGTCCACGATGGAGTCGACCGGGTCTCGCGTGGTCCCAGGAACAGCCGTGACCAGGCTGCGCTCGTCGCCGGCGACCGCGTTGACCAGCGAAGACTTCCCGACATTCGGACGACCCAGGATGGCAACCCGAGCCGCCAGCTGATCGTCGACCACTTCCGGTTGCGGCGGCGGCAGCCGTTCGACGACCGCATCCAACAGGTCGCCGCTTCCGGTGCCGTGCAAGGCGGAGATCGCCCACGGATCGCCAAGACCGAGCTCATAAAATTCAGCGGCCAAGCCCTCACGGCCGCGCCCATCCGTCTTGTTCGCGACTACCAGCACCGGACGGCGCGATTTGCGCAGCAGCTGAGCGATGTCATGATCGATGGCCGTCGGCCCTTCCCGCACGTCCAGCACAAACAGAACCAGGTCCGCCTCATCGATCGCCAGGCGGCTCTGCTCCTCCATCCGTCGCCGCAGCTCGCGCTGCGCCGGGACTTCGTCTCGATCTTTGCCGAGCACCAGGCCGGCCGTATCGACGATGACAAACCGGCGCCCGCGCCACTCGCTTTCGGCATAGAGGCGGTCACGCGTCAGCCCCGCCAGCGGGTCCACGATGGCTCGGCGCTCGCCCAGGATGCGGTTGAAGAGGGCGGATTTTCCGACGTTGGGGCGGCCGACGATCGCCACTAGAGGCAGCGCCATCAGTCAGGCCGTGGGATTATCAACATATGTGTAGTCGCGCAAGGGGCGCGACGAAAACTCAAACCTATAATAGGCACCGTGTCGGACGGCCGGGTGGTTCTGAAAGAGAACCGGATCATGATGGTGTCCGATGAGATGGGTGACATCCCCGCAGGAAACACCACCGGGCTCGGCCTCTACTTTTCTGATACCCGCTTTCTCTCTGCCTACGAGTTTCGGCTGAGCCGCTTGCAGCCGATCCTGCTGTCGGCATCCGTCGACGAGAGCTACGTCGCCACCTTTCAGATGGTCAATCCCGTGCTCCTGCTCGATGAAGGCAAGCGCCGCATCCCCCAGCAGAGCCTGAGCATTCGCCGCAGCCGTTTCGTCTATGGCGGCCTGCACGAGCGGATCGGCGTTCAAAATTGCGGCCACGAACCGGTCGACATCGAGTGCTCGCTTCGCCTCGATGCCGACTTTCGTGACATGTTCGATGTGCGTGGCTACAAGGACCAGTACCGCGGCACCATCCGGCCGCTCGAGGTCGGCGATCATGGGATGACCTACACCTACGATGGCCGCGACGGCGTGCTCCGCCGCACCGAAGTCGTGGTCAATCGAGCTCCCGCGGCCCAGCACGACGGCGCCCTGACATGGCACTTCCACCTAGAGTCCAAGGAGACCGTCACGCTGGTGATCGACGTCATCCCGGTGATTGGCGAGAACGAGTCCGCCCTGAGCTATCTCTATGACGATGCGCTGCAGGCATTGCAGGCCTCCTACCGCCGCTGGCACGACAACACCAGCCGGATCCGCACCGACAACGCCTTCCTCGACCGCGGCCTGCTGCGTCGCAGCCAGATGGACCTCCGAATCTTGCTCGAGGAATATGACACCGGCCTCTTTCCCATGGCCGGCATTCCCTGGTTCTCGGCACCATTCGGTCGGGATGCGTTGATCGCGTCGATGCAAACCCTCATGATCAATCCAGAAATTGCCCGCGGGACCCTTCGCTACCTGGCTCAACAGCAGGGACGGCGCGTCGATACCAGCCGCGAGGAGGAACCGGGCAAGATCCTGCACGAGCTGCGCTACGGCGAGCTGGCCAACCTCAAGTTGATCCCGCACACTCCCTACTACGGATCGGTAGACAGCACGCCCCTGTTCCTCGTCTGCACCGTCGAAATGATGGACTGGCTCAATGACCAGGATCTTTTCGTCGAACTCCTACCCTCGGTGCTGAGCGCGTTGAAGTGGGTCGATCAATACGGCGATTCGGACCACGATGGCTTCATCGAATATGCCGAGCGCGCCAGCGGCGGAGTGCGCAACCAGGGTTGGAAGGATTCCTCCGACTCCCTCCTCTATCCGGACGGCCGCCCGGCGGAACTGCCCGTGGCGCTCGTCGAGGTGCAGGGATACGTCTACCAGGCGAAGGTCGGGCTCAGTCGCATCTTCGAGCGCCTCGGCCAGTCAGTGATGGCGGAGCGGCTGGCCCGCGAGGCGGCCGAGCTCCGGCGCCGTTTCGAGTTGTCCTTCTGGCTCGACAAGGAGCAGTTTTACGCCCAGGGTCTCGACCGCAACAAGATGCCGATCCCATCGATCACATCGAATCCGGCGCATTGCCTGTGGGCCGGCATCATCGACCCCGAGCGTGCCGAGATCCTGCGGGATCGGCTGATGGCACCCGACATGTTCTCGGGTTGGGGAATCCGTACGCTGTCATCGGACTCGCCCCACTACAACCCCATGAGCTATCACAACGGCACCATCTGGCCGCACGACAACTCGATCGCGGCCGCGGGCCTGCGCCGTTACCGGCACGCTGCCGCGGCGGGCCAGGTGATCGACGGCATCATGGAAGCCGGCGTCCGCATGCCCGATTACCGTCTACCCGAATTGTTCTGCGGATTTCGGCGCGACACGCAATACAACAACGGCCCCGCCGAATACCTGGTCTCCTGCAACCCGCAGGCCTGGGGTGCGGGCGCGGCTTTCCATCTGATGCAGACGGCTCTCGGCATCGTGCCCGACACCACCGCCGGCCGGCTCTACCTGAATCCCGTTCCATTCGGCCAGGCGCGTAGCGTCGAGATTCGCGGCATGCGGGTCGGCAACGGCAAGCTCTCGTTCAAAGTCGCGTACAACGGCGGCCGGCCCGATGTCGAGGTGCTGGAGAAGCCCGACGACCTCGACGTGATCCTCGATGAACCACCCCTCATCACCTAACTAGGGTTGGGAACTCGCGCACGCGTTGGGCTCCTGCACTACACCTGCCCGCCCATCATCGGCGGCGTCGAAACCATCCTCTACGAGCAGGCAACCCGGCTCGCGGCTCGCGGCTACCCGCTACCCGGTCACCATCCTCAGCGGGCGCGGCGGTCCGTTGCCGGACCGGAAGATAGCGAAGCTCGTCATCATCGGGGAGCTCGACTCGCGCGAGACGGCGGTCAGCGCCGTTCGCGACGCGCTCGACCGCGGCGAGATCCCTTCAGAGTTCGCCACGCTTCGCGCCAACATCATCGAGCGCCTGTCGACGGAGCTGGCCGAGCTCGACGTCGTGATCGTCCACAACGCCTTGACATTGCACTTCAACCTGCCACTGACCGCGGCGCTCTGGACTCTCGCCGAGAGCAATCGGCCGCGCATCATCTCGTGGGTCCATGACATCAGCTGGCTCAACCCCATCTACCGGCCCTGGATGCATGACGGCGAGCCCTGGGATCTGCTGCGTCGCCAGCACCCCAACATCACCTCGATCTTTGTGTCGAACCAGCGACTCGAGGAGTGGCGCAAGTTGACCGGCGCCACCCTGGATGCGACCCATGTCATTCCCAACGGCATCGACCCCGCGGGACTCCTCGGGCTTGGCCCGCGCACCAGAGAGCTCGTGACTCGCTTCGGCCTGCTCGGCGCCGACATCGTTATGCTCGCGCCGGTCCGCATCACCAAGCGGAAGAATCTCGAGTGGGCGATCGACGCCGCCGCCGGCGTGCGCGCCACCGGCCGAACCGTGCAGCTGCTCATCACCGGTCCGCCCGGCCCACACAATTCGCGGTCGCTCGAGTATGTCGCCGACCTCAAACGCCAAACGGAGCGGCTCGGCCTCCAAGAATCTGTTCGTTTCCTCTTCGAGGAAAGCGGTGGGTCGACCGGCGACTACGCGATCGACGCGGCGACCCTTTCCGACCTTTATATGCTGAGTGATGTCGTGATCCTCCCCAGTGCGAGCGAGGGCTTCGGCCTGCCGCTCGCCGAAGCCGCCATCTTCCGTGTGCCGGTCGTCTGCACCGACCTCCCGGCATTCCGCGAGGTTGCCCTCGATGGCGCCACTTTCGTGCCGACATCGGCCGGCTCACCGGCCTTTACCGCCGCCGTGCTCAGCGCCATCGATGCGCCGCAGGCCCGGCTGCGCCGTCACGTGCTCGGCGCGCTCGCCTGGGACCGCATCATCACCGAACAGATCGAACCCCTACTGACGTCGCCCTCGTGAGCCACTATCGCGTCCTGATCCCCACGACCAATCCGTCGCGGACCGGCCCGCTGCTGAAGGCGGTCTCCCCCTTCCTCAATGCGGAGGATTCGCGCGGCACCCTGCTCGGCGTGATCGAGATGGCACCCGAGCGCCCGCTCAGCGAAGGGGTGGAAGTGGCCCGCGCGTACCGCGCCCTGCTCTCCCGCATCACCCGTTACGCCGAACGCGGACCGGGTGAGCTGCGCGGCCAGGTCCGGATCGCGCACGTCGCCGCGCAAGGCATTCGTGAGGCGGTGCTGGAGACCGATACCAACCCGCCAGGACGGCCTCTCGGTCAACGCCGTCGAAGACCTGCTGGTCGATCCGCCGTGCGACGTCGCGCTGGTGCGGCCGGACACAGCCCCGATCCGCAGCGTGCTGGTGCCCGTGCGGGGTGGCCCGAGCGCCCAGCTCGCGCTGCGGCTGGCCGCCACCGTCTGCAAGGAGACCGGGGCCGAGCTCTGCGTCCTCCACATCTTCAACCCGCGCATTTCCGCCGAGTCGCAAAAACGCGAGGAGTCGGCTTTCCTCAAGCTCTCGAGCACGGTCGATGTCCCGGTCCGGCGGATCACCTTGCTGTCGGCTTCGGTGCGCGAGGCGATCATCCGCGAGGCGGCGCAGCACCAGATGGTCGTCTTGGGCGCGACCCTGAGCCTGATGCATCGTCCGATGGTGCTCGGCGCACCCATCACCCGCCTGCTTCGCCGGCTGCCCGGCAACGTCATGGTGGTCAAGACCGCGGGCCCGGTGTCGGCCGTGAAAGATCCGGACCGACCGTTCCGGGTGGAGAACCGCGCCGCGGCGGCCGAGCGTGTCGACCGCTGGTTCGCCGAGAACACGTTTCATAGCAAGGAGTTCGCGGACCTGCGCCGCCTGGTGGATCTCAAGCAGCGGCAGGGTCTGACCATCAGCCTTGGGCTGCCCACCCTCAACGAGCAGGACACGATCGGCAAGGTGGTGCGCACCTTCAAGACCGCGCTGATGGACCGGGTGCCGCTGGTCGACGAGATCGTCGTCATCGACTCCGGCTCTAGCGATCGGACGGCGGCCATCGCGGAGCGCGCCGGCGTTCGGGTGGTGCAGCACAGCGAGATCCTGCCCCGCTACGGCGTCTTCCAGGGCAAAGGTGAGGCGCTCTGGAAGAGCCTCTACGCGCTGAACGGCGACCTGATCTGCTGGGTCGACACCGACATCAGCAACATTCACCCGAAGTTCGTCTATGGCCTACTCGGGCCGTTGCTGAGTGATCCTGAGATTCATTACGTCAAAGGGTTCTACCGGCGCCCGCTGAAATTCGGCACCGAGTTCCAGGCGCAAGGCGGCGGCCGTGTCACCGAGCTGGCCGCGCGGCCGATGCTCAACCTCTTCTTTCCGGAGCTTTCCGGCCTGGTGCAACCGCTCTCCGGCGAGTATGCGGGCCGCCGCCGTGTCCTGGAGAGCGTGCCCTTCTTCACCGGATACGGCGTCGAACTGGGTCTATTGCTCGCGATTTCCGAGGCGTACGGAATGCGCGCCATCGCCCAGGTCGACCTCG
>VBHO01000088.1:0-10235 GCA_005882045.1 Chloroflexota bacterium
CCACCTGCTGGCCCGCCTGCAAATAATCGAGGATCGGATCGCCGGCTGGCCCGGCGTGCGCGGCTGGGGCGATCATTTCCTGGTCGTTATGGAGCGTGGTGCCTGAGCCCACCTGGATCCCCGAGTTCGTCTGCCCCGAGTGCGCATCGACGCTGGTCGCAGGGGCCACGGTGGGAGCACCGATGGCTCCGCGGATCTGCCGTTCCTGTGGCGCCGAAGTCGCCTGCCGCGGCGGCATTTTTCGCTTCCTTTCCAGCCCGCGGCTCGCGCAGGTCGACCCGTTGATCACGCAATACCGGCGGGTGCGCGAACAGGACGGCTATCGACAGCGCGGGGCGGCGTACTATCGACGGCTTCCCCGGGTTGCCCGCAGCGATCCGCAGCAGGCGGTCTGGCGGATCCGGCAGGAAAGCTTTCGCCACCTCTGCGGCAGGGTTTTGGCTCGCCTCGGTCGCCGACCCCTGCGCGTGCTCGACCTGGGAGCCGGCAACGGGTGGCTCTCCCATCGCCTGACGCTGCTCGGCAACGACTGCGTCGCCCTCGACTGGCTCGACGACCTCGACGACGGGCTCGGTGCCGCGCGCCACTATCCCACCACGTTCACCCGACTGCAGGCAGACTTCGACCGCCTTCCATTGGTTAGCGGTCAATTCGACGCCGTGATCTTCAACGCATCCCTGCACTACGCGGTGAACCCGACCGCCACCCTGCGAAACGCCGCGAATGCCCTGGTCGATGATGGGGCGCTGGTCGTCATGGATTCCCCCGTCTTCGTGAGCGACGCCGACGGCCAACGCATGTTGGCGGAGCGCCAGCGGGGCTTCACCGATCGGATCGGCAAACCGTTCGAATGGGGCGCCGGCTATCTCACTGTCGACGGCCTCGCGCGTACCGCCACGGAGGCGGGCCTGATGCTGCAGACGATCCCCTCCCGAGGCGGACCCCGATGGGCGTTCAAACGCTGGCTTGCCGGGCGAAAGTTGCGACGGCAACCGGCAAGCTTCGGCATCTGGAGCTTCGGCGGCCGAGCGACATGACGGGACGAGCGCCGCGACCTCTGCAGCGGGCGATATGGAGGGCCGGGTTACGAGTGCGTCACCAGCTCATTGGCCGCCGCTATCGGCGGCTCGTCCTCGAGCGGGTCGACGGCGTGCCGCTGGTGATCCTCCCCGATGTCTTCAACCCGGTACTCCTGCGGTCCGGCGCCTTTCTGGCGCGCAACCTGCCGGCGCCCGTCCCCTCGCGCGCGCCCGATTCGATGCGGCCGCGCGCATTGGACATGGGGACCGGCTCGGGCATCGGCGCCATCTTCGCGGCGCGCCTCGGTTACCAGGTGGTGGGGGTCGACCTCAATCCCGAGGCGGTGCGGTGCGCGCGCATCAATGTCCTGCTCAACGACCTCGAGGCGCGGGTCGAGATCCATTCCGGGGATATGTTCGCACCGGTCGCCGGGCAATGTTTCGACCTGGTGGCGTTCAACCCGCCCTTCTTTCGCGGCTTGCCGTCCGACCGGCTCGACCAGGCCTGGCGCGCTCCCGACGTCATCGAGCGGTTCGCCGCTGGCCTCGGCCAGGTGCTCCGCCCGGGGGGCGAGGCGCGCATCGTGCTCTCCACTGATGGTGAGTGGCGGGCGATGCTGGATGCGCTCGCGTCGTTCGGCCTCGTCGTCCGCCCCACCGCCGGCAAAGACTACGGGAACGAGGTGCTGACGGTGTACGCCGTTACGAGCGGGTCGACGCGTCCGGCTGCGGTGTCGGACGGGCGGCCGCTTCCGGCGTCATAAAGCGCGGTAGCGGCGGCAGGCCGCGATGGCGCACGCGCGCGAGGAGCTCGAGCTGGAACCGGGCCAGCGGCAGCGCCGCGGCATGGTAAACCATGCCGGCCAGCGAACGCAATCGCCGTTGGCCGGACCTTCGGTCGCGTCGCGACACGAAGCGGGATGCCCGGTTCGGGTGCCCGGTCAACGCCGTCCAGGCGCTGCGCATCCGGAATTCGTGGTGGAGCACGGTGTGGAGCTTGCGATAGAACGCGGTGCTGAAGGGCCCGCGGTACATCATGGCCAGGTCCCCGGAGTCGACCCAATTCTGCTGCAGGCCGAGCTGCTCGCGGACGCCCTGGTGGAACTTGGTGCCCGGCAGCGGATAAGAGACCGACATGCCGATATCGTCCGGCCGGCAATCCCGGACCAGCCGGAGGGTCGCTGCAATGTCCCGGCGAGTCTCACCGGGGTAGCCGAACTGGAGAAAGAATCCGACCCGGATGCCGGCGGCATGCAGACGGCGGGTGGCCTCCACGGCCTGCTCGACTCGGGTTCCCTTGTCCATGGCATCGAGGATCGCCTGCGAGCCCGACTCAGCGCCGACCCAGACGACCTGGGCGCCGGCGCGCCGTAAGGCGTCGATCGTGTCACCCCGGAGGAGCAGATCGACTCGACCGAGGCTCTTGAACGGGGTTTGCATCGCCTCTCGCTCGATGCATTCCGCGAAGCGTTGGATCCACCCAGGTTTGAGGCCGAGGATATCGTCGACAAACCAGATGTGGTCCGGGCGATAGGTCTCCTTGAGCCATGCGAGTTCGCTCACCACCCGTTCCGGGCTACGAACGTTGTAGCGCTGGCCCCAGATCGGCTTGGCGCACCAATTGCAGTGGTAGGGGCAGCCGCGCGAGGTCGCCATGTTCATCGAGTAGTAGCCGTGGCGCTCGGTCCAGACCTCCCGATACCGCCCGACATCGACGAGGTCCCATGCCGGCAGGGGCAGGGCATCGAGGTCGGTGATGTCGGGTCGGCGACCGGTGACGACGATGTCGTCTCCCCTTCCGGAACGGAACGACAGGCCGGCGATCGCTGTCGGCGCCGCTTGCGTCCGGCCGGAGAAGTGATCCAGCAGCTCGCCGAGGGTCGCCTCGCCCTCGCCGTTGAGCACGAAGTCCGCGCCGCGCGCCAGGTACAGCCCGGCACGATCGCTCGCGTCCGAGCCGGCCACGATCGTGAGGCAGCCGCGCTCGCGTGCCAGCTCGATCATGCGGAAGGCCGCCTGCCGCATCCGGAGGAGGCACATCTTCGAGAGGTAATTGAAGTTGTCCTCGTAGATGACGGCAAAACGCGGCTGTTCGCGATCCAGTGCCGCTGCCCAGTCCATCTCGGAATCTGCCAGCATCGCGTCAAATAGCGCCACCTCATAGTTGCGGCTTCGGATGTAGCTGGCGGCGTACAGGGTGCCGAGCGGCGGGTAGGGCTGCATTGCCGCCAAGAGCTTGGGATCGAAGCGCAAATAGTACGACTGGCCGAAGAGGACGTCGCTCATCGAATTCGCTGCCCGTATTCCGCCATGCGCCGGCGGTAGCCGCCAAGGATGCGCGCGTCGTGCGCAGCAAAATGCCCGCGGCACTCGTGCTCGGAAAAAGCGACGCTGCCACCCTCACGTTCGAGGCGCCGGCGGAGACGCCGCACTTTCCTGCGCATCTCCCACCGTTCGACAGGATCGAAGACCCGGGCTGAGAGCAGGCCCGCGGCGAGCCGAGCCGCCAACCATTTCGTCGAACCCGGCCCCGCCGTCTCCCTGGCGGACGCGTTGGGCAGGAAGTCCGTCACCCAGCCGTTCGCCTCGATGAAGGCGCCGTACCAGGGGTTGCGTTCGAGCGGGACCATCTGCACGACCTCGTGTGCCGTGAACAAATTCCGCTCCGAGAGCCGAAGATGGTCGGTACTTAGAAAGAAGTTCGGACAGAGCACGTACCCCTGTCGGGCGGCGAGCTTCACGACGCCCAGGACCAGCAGCCGGCAAAGCCACAGTCGCCCCGGCTGGGCCAGGATGAACAAATCGATGTCGTCATGCTGACGAGCGTTGTCCATGGCCAGGGCGCCGGTCACGCCCACCAGTCGAACGAATGGGAGGCGGGCGATCTGCGCACCATACCGTTTGGCAACCGGCCACAGGCCGGCCGACGCCGCGAGACGCTGCCTCCGGATATTGGCGAGCTGGATTCGACCCTTCAGGTGAAACCGATCCTCGGTCGGCGCGATGCGGCCCCGCAGTTCGGCATCGTTGTCGAGCATCGCCGCCACCGCCGCCGCCGATGCTGCTCGACCGATTAGATAGCGGTGAACTTCCTCACGCGTGAGCGCATGGTCAAAGAGGTCGGCGTAGATGACCGTAGCGAGGATGGAGCGTCGCAGGGCCTCGCCCGAGGAGGCCGGCGCTTCGATCCGGAGCCGCACCGGCTCGATCATCAGTGGACCACCGAGGATCCCCGGTGCATCGCGCGCGCCATGGCGCCCTCGAGCCGCTCGGTGAAACGGGCGGTGTCGAAGTTGCGGGCGCGGCCCTGGATCGCGCCCACATCCCACCGCGCCGCGGACAAGCGACTCACGGCATCGAGGAAGCTCTCGACCGTCGGTTCGTCGTAGAGCAAACCTGTCCCGCCATCGATCACCGTCTCAAGAGCGCCCCCCCGCCGGAGTGCCACGACTGGCTTACCCGCCGCCATCGCCTCGACCGCAGCGATACCGAAATCCTCCTCGCCGGGCAGGACGAAGGCGCGGCAGCGCGCCATCAGCCGCTCAACCTCGTCATCCCGAAGGTGTCCCGTGATTCTGACGGTCGGCCCCGCCAGCGCGCGCAGCCGCGTCTCCCATGGCCCAGTCCCGACAACAATGAGGGGGAGCCCGGCCGCGTTGCAGGCCTCGATGACGTAATCGATCCGCTTGTAGGCGTTGAGGCGCGACACCATCAGGAAGAATCCCTCGTCGCGTGCGGGATGGCGCTCGAAACGCCCGGTCTCAACGGGCGGGTAGACAACGAGGGAACTCCGGCCGTATGCCTGCTTGATGCGGCGGGCAACCGCGTTCGAGCAGGCGACGAACAGGTCAACCTGTTGTGCCGCTCGATAGTCCAGGCGGCGCAGCGTGGCCTTCGCCAATGTGGCGAGGGGCCGCTCGTGCAACGGCATCGCCCGGCAGGCTGTATCGCTATCGAAACCCCAGAGAAAGCGAGGTGGCGTGTAGCAGTAAGAAACATGGACGGCACCGGGTGAAAGCGTCAGATCCTTGGCGGCGAAGTTCGCCGATGACAGGATCAGCTCGTACCCACGCAGATCGAAAGTCCGGAAGGCAAGCGGATACAGCCACGTGAGGTAGTAGCGAGGGACGCGTCGCCGGAGCGGCCAGCGTTGGATGAAGCTGACAACAATCCGTTGGGTAGGCTCGACGAAACCGAGCCGGCGCATCACCGCGCGATCGTAGACGGAGGTGTAGAGCGGGGCCGAGCGGAAGCGCTGGCAGATGGCAAGCACGGTGCGCTCGGCGCCGCCGTACTGATCGAGGTAGTCATGCGTAACCGCAAGTCGCTGCTGGCCTACAAGGTTCATCGATGGCGTTCTCCCGGATCGCAGCGGACGACGAGATGGCCGTCACGCGGACCGAGCGCCATTGAGACGAGGGAAGGCTCCGTGGCCACGGTCCTCATCGTCCTTCCTCTACGCGGTCCGGTTACAGGCCTGCTATCGTTGCTGCCGTTTGGCTTGATTACGCGGCCTCGGCCGACAGCGGCGTCATGTAACACTCGTCCGTATCAGGGGTGGGAAAGCCAGGTATGGATCCGGAGGTTCGGCGACTGGATTGGTACGCAAATTCACTCCTGTCCGACCGGCGCCCGTCGAGGGAAATGCTTTATAGCGAGCACGGCCTTCATGCCCGCCAAGCGGCCGCCCTGATGTCGGGGATACGGCCGGGAGCGGGCATCCCGTCGCGTCGATTCTTGACCCGCATGGAACGTCAGATTGCGCTATGGATTTGGGAGGGCACCGGGCGACCGATCAGCCCCACTAGAATCGGTCGGCGCCCTGCAATCTTGTCGGGGTTGAGCGGCGGGGTAAGCCGATTGCTCAATCGGACCGAGCGCGCGCTACCGCCACAAGGTCACCGAGGGTAAACGGCTTCGCCAGAAAAGTTTGGCTGGAACAGCGGCTCCGATGAATTCCAGCCAACGACGGAGTCTTCATCGTCGGCACCCAGTTTCTCGAACACAGAAGGAGCACAACTATGAAGACGGATTGGACCACGGACGTGAAGGGCAGCGGCCAGTACGCCGAGGTCAATGGCATCAAGCTCTACTACGAAACGTACGGGGCTGGGCACCCTCTGATCCTGCTGCATGGTGGGCTTGGGTCGGGCGAGATGTTCGGGCCTGTTCTTCCACTGCTTACGGAGCGCCACCAGGTCGTCACCGTCGATCTGCAAGGACATGGCCGTACTGCCGACATCGATCGACCGATCGACGTCCGGCTGATGGCCGGCGACATCGCGGCACTGATCGAGCACCTGGGACTGGCCAAGCCAGACCTTGTCGGTTACTCGCTCGGTGGTGGTGTAGCGCTGCAGACAGCGGCAAAGTACCCGGCGAAGGTCCGTCGGCTGGTGGTCGTCTCAGCAAACATCCGGCCCGACGCGATCTATCCGGAGATGCGGGCGCAGCAGAGCCAGGTGAACGCGGCCGCCATCGAGTTCATGAAAGACACGCCGATGTACCAGCTCTACCAACGGGTCGCACCACGCCCCGAGGACTTCCCTCGGTTGCTGACCAAGATCGGGGAATCGATGTCGAAGGAGTTCGACTTCACTGAAGAGGTCCGCGGTCTTCAGGTGCCGACGCTCATCGTCGCTGCGGATGCCGACATGGCGCCGCCGAGCCACTACGTCGAAGTGTTCAAATTGCTCGGTGGCGGCCTCCGGGACGGCGGCTGGATGGGCGAAGGGCGGCCGAAGGGCGGGCACGCGCTCGCGATCCTGCCGGGCCTAACCCACTACAACATCTTCAGCTCGCCACTATTCGCCGCGGCCACTCTCGCGTTTCTCGAATAGCAGCGGACCGTCGGCCAAGTCTTCAGACATTCTCGGAACAGCCGCCACCGGGGCCAGGGAACCGTTGTCCACGCCGGCAGGTCGGCTGTAAAGGGCGGTGATGGCAGAGGGCTTGAAGCCTTTGACGACCAGCCAGACGCCCAGCGAAAACTCCCAGTGGGGTTCAACTCACGGGCACAGATCGCGGGCTGGATGGCATCGTCGATCCATAAAGGGACGGGTTTCCGCGCTGATTTCCCTGGTCGGCTCCGTCGCGGCCAGCTTGTTGACAGTCGCTAGCTTGCCCCGGACAATGGGAGTGCCGCGCCGGCGCCGCCCAGCGCCGGGCATTAGGGGAGGAGGGACGCTGTGAAGGGCTGGAGGATCGTCAGCGCTCTTGTAGGATTGGCCACCGCAGTCTCCCCCCTGCTCACCTCCACAGCCGCTTCGGCCGCCGGCCTCAGCTTCAGCATCAGTGGGATCACGACGGTCAGCCCCTGCGCCGGCCAGAACGCGGAAGTCCTTCAGGCGGTCGACCCGCGAATCGGCTACGTATACGAGTCCTGGATGGGGTGCAAGGGGATCGCGTTCGCCAGGTCCATAGACGGCGGGCAGACCTTCCAGACGCCTATTTCCGTGGAGGGCTCGATCGGCTCGAACGTGAATGCCTGGGACCCGGCCGTCACCGTCGGGCCCGACGGCACCGTTTACGCAGCCTTCATGATCGCCAAGAATGCCAACTGGTACCCGGTTGTGGCCGCCTCCCACGACAATGGCGCGAGTTTCGACCAGGTCGCCTTCCTCAACCCGCCTGTCCACAAGAACTGGGGAGACCGCGAATTTCTGGCAGTGGATCCGAACCATGCCAGCATCCTCTACCTAACCTACGACTATGGACCGGAGCGCACCTCCGTCACCTTCATCTGCGCCGCAACCGGCAGCTGCGCCTTCCAAACCGGCGACCTCAACGTCGCGGTCCAGAAATCGATGGACGGCGGAAAGACCTGGAGCGATCCCGTTCCGATCCAACCCGGAACATTTCCAGCCAGCGGCGGCGATAGTGCTCCCATCTTTGTCGAGCCCAGCGGCCGAATCGATCTGCTCTACCAGGGCTACACCATCACCGATACCACGACCTTTGCGATGAGCCCCGCCTATACGTATTACACCTCGTCCTTCGATGGCCTGCACTGGGCCGCGCCGGTCCGCGTCGGACCGCAGGACCCAAGCCTGACGATGTCGCTCTCCGAATGGTGGATCGACGGCTCGCTCGCAGTCGACGCTAGCGGCAACCTCTATGCCACCTGGGACACGCAGGATCCAGCCACCCTCCAGGATACGGGCTGGCTGTCCTTCTCGACCAACCACGGCCAGACCTGGTCGCCCCTGGTGCAGGTGACCTCAGACCGAGACAACGGTGTCCACATCATGGAGGTGGCTGCCGGAGCGCACGGCACGGTCTACGTCGGCTGGCTCTCTGACTACACGCCGTCGAACCCGGCCACGCAGGTCGGCTACGCAATGTACCTGCGGCCGTACTCGATCACCAAGGGCTGGCTGACATCAGCGCCTATCCGGGCATCAGGTTCGATCTACGGAGACGTCTCGACCTGGCCCGGCGACACCTTCGGCATCTCGACCGTGTCGGCGAATCAGGTGGTGCTGAGCTGGGGAAGCGGGGTGTTGGTGAATAACCAGTTCAAGTCCGAGATCTTTTCGGACGTCGTGACCTTCGGGCACTAATCGGCCGCGATCAGACGAGGTCTGTGGCACTCGCCCATGCGAACCACTGCCGGATAAGGCCACGAAGGCCGTCGGCATCGAAGGCAACGGCATTGTCCAGGTCGGGCATGCGGTAGCAGAGGCGGACCTGCCCGGGATCGGGCGCGACCGCGACAAACACCGTGTCCCCTTGCCGAGTCAGCGCCCCCAGAATTCGTCTCTCGCCAGCATCGAACTCGGCCAGCTCGGTCGTCCCCTTGAGGTAGAGAAACCGTCCGTTCAGCTGCAAGACGAGGAGCGAGGTCACCACAAGCTCTTCCGCCCCCTCCGGGACAAATGACTTATCTTGCTGCAACCAATCGAACCAGCCTGATTGTTCAGCCTGAGTGTCGAGCATCTCTACATCAATAACGACGCAGACCGTTCGGCTCCTTCGCGCCTTTTGTAACAGGCGTAACCGATGAGTTTTCGGCCGTGCCATAGTCTGGAGAAGCATCAGCAGTAAGGAGGCTCGGGCAGGACGTGAGAAAACTCATCGTTTTGTCGTTCATCACGCTCGATGGGGTTATGCAGGCTCCTGGCGGACCGGGAGAAGACGATAGCGGCGGCTTCAAATACGGTGGATGGTCAGTCGGGTACTTCGACGACTTCCTCGGAAAAATCATGGGTGAGCAGATGGGTCACCCGTTCGATCTCCTCCTCGGGAGGAAGACGTACGACATCTTCGCGGCCCATTGGCCGCGTCTTAGCGATGACGACCCTGCTGCGCGTGTGATCAATCGCGCGAGGAAATACGTTGTCTCGCATCGGCCCGTCAACCTTGATTGGAAAATTACGATCCCAATCAACGGCGATGTCGCCGAGCAGATCAAGCAACTGAAGGGAGAGGATGGCCCGGAGATCCAGGTGCATGGCAGCGGCAACCTGATTCAGACGTTGCTGAGGAACGACCTGGTCGACGAGTTCTGGCTCAAGACCTTCCCGGTTGCCGTTGGCTCAGGGAAGCGCCTATTTGCTGAGGGGACGATGCCGGCTGGGTTCACGCTTACAGAAAGCAGAATCTCGCCAGGTGGGGTTGTCGTGAGCTCCTATGCGCGTGGCGGGGAGATAAAGCTGGGATCGTTTGAGCTGACAAGACCAAGCGAACAAGCAACTCGGAGCTAGCGGCGGGACAGAAGGCAATGATCCGAGAGCGTCTGGCAAAGGCCCTCGATGGCGACGTGTTCGTACCGGGAGATCCTGGCTATGACGCCGCGCGCGCGGTATGGAACGCGATGGTCGACCGGCGGCCACGCCTGATCGTTCGCTGCCGCAACGTGGCGGACGTGCGGGCCGCTGTGCGGGCGGCCCGCGATCTCAACCTCGAGATCGGCGTGCGTTGCGGCGGACACAGCGTGGTCGGCGTGGGGATCCCGGATGACGGACTGATGATCGATCTCACGCCGATGGGTGCAGCGCGTGTCGAGCCGATTCAGAAGCGCGCGTGGGTGCAGGGCGGCGCACTGCTGGGAGCGATGGACCAAGCGACCCAGCAGCATGGGTTGGCAACAACGGCCGGCAACGTTTCACACACGGGAGTGGGTGGCCTTACCCTCGGCGGCGGCATGGGCTGGCTGGCGCGGCAACACGGGCTATCGTGCGACAACGTCGTGTCGTTCGAGATGGTGACGGCGGA
>VBHO01000088.1:10269-11367 GCA_005882045.1 Chloroflexota bacterium
AACTTCGGCGTCGTCACCGAATTCGAGTTCCGGCTGCATGAGGTCGGGACGTTGGCGCTGCTGACCGAGCTTTCCTTTCCCCTCGAAGCTGCTGGCTCAGTGCTTCGCGCCTGGCGTGATCTGAGCGCACAGGCGCCCCGGCAAGCCACCTTCACCGCCGGCCTGCCGGGCGACCAGGACGTCGTCACGGTCGGGTTCATCTGGGTCGGCCCTCCAGCGGATAGCCGGAAACTCCCAAGCCTGAAGCCGCTGGGCCGGCCTCTAACGGAGCGCGTCGTCGAGCTGTCCTATGTCGATCTGCAACGCATCGATGACACCCCACAGGGACACGCGATGCGTCGATATTGGAAGGGCCATTACCTCCGCGAGCTATCCGACGAGGCTATTGAGTCACTGCTGAGGAGCCGCAGCGAACCATCGAGGGGAGGTCTCCCAAATATCGGCCTGCAGGCCTATGGTGGCGCGATCGCGGACGTGCCCGATCAGGACACCGCATTCGCTTTCCGAGACACCGCCTTCGAGTACGTGGCCTCGAGCCGGTGGTCGGACACGGCCGAAGACGACCGGCGAATCGCACTCGCGTGGCGTACCGCCGCCGCTCTCGATCCGTTTGCCCGCGGGCAGTACGTCAACACGCTCAGCGACGAAGGCGCCGAAGGGGTCCGTCGCGCCTATCCGCCGGATAAGCTCGCGCGCCTGACCGCCCTCAAAGACAAATTCGACCCGGAGAACGTCTTCCATCTCAACCACAACATTCGTCCGTCAGACCATCGCCATCGAGATTGACCTTTAGGCGCCGCGAGTTACCGCTTGAGAGCGACCCGACAACGACCTCTGCAGAAGCCGGCTGATGTCGCTGGGGGAGACGATTCCTACCAGCCGGCCATTCTCGACGACCAGCGTGCGACCCTCGCTGCAGCCGTCCGAGACATTGAGCAGGTTGGCGGCGGGGTCTGCCGGCCGGATGGTGGACACCTTGTCAAGCGGACAGGTGATCTCTTTGATCAGGGTCGTCGGACGAGCGTTGGGCGCGACGTTCTTGAGGGCCGCAAGCGTCAAGAGGCCGCTCAGCCGGCCGCTGCCGTCATGGGTTGGAAA
>VBHO01000247.1:0-1988 GCA_005882045.1 Chloroflexota bacterium
TATTCAGGCCCTGTTACACTCGACCACCGATGCCGAGCAACCGGGCGGAGGCCTGGTCGACCCTCAACGAGTTCACCAAGAGCCCCCATCTGGTCCGGCACGGGCTCGGAGTGGAGTCAGCGATGCGCTTCTACGCCCCCAAGTACGGCGGCGATCCGGAGGTCTGGGGGATCACCGGCCTTCTTCACGATTTCGACTATGAGCGCTTCCCAGAGGTCGGCGAGCACGCCATCAAGGGCGCCGAAATGCTGAAAGAGCGCGGCTGGCCCGAGGAGATCTGGTACGGCGTCCTCTCCCATGCCGACTACGCCAACGCGCCGCGGACCACGCCGATGCAGAAGGTGCTGTACGCCGTCGACGAGCTGGTCGGCTTCGTGGCGGCGGTCGCCCTGGTTCGGCCTAGCAAAGCGGTAGCCGATGTCGACGTCCAGTCGGTCAAGAAGAAGTTCAAAGACAAAGCCTTTGCCCGGGGCGTCCACCGCGAGCAGATCTTCACCGGGGCCGAGCAGCTCGGCGTCGAGCTCGACCCACACATCCAGATGGTCATCGACGCCATGAAGGGGAACGCGGCCGCCCTCGGGCTGGCCGGGACGCCCCCACCCTGACCCTCCCCCGCAAACGGGGGAGGGGATAGCCCGTTAGCTAAGGCGCCCGTCGCGCATCTGCAGGACGCGGTCGGCGCCGGTCAGCATCGCCGGGTCGTGGGTGACCACGACGACGCTCCCCCCTGACCGTCGCCGGTAATCGACCAGCAGATCGATCACCTCGCGGCCGGTCGCCTGGTCGAGGGAGGCGGTCGGCTCATCCGCGAACACGATGGCCGGCCGGTGCACCAGGGCACGCGCAACCGCCACCCGCTGCCGCTCGCCGATCGAGAGCTGATAGGGCCGCTGGCGCAGCTTGTCGCCCAAGCCCACGCGGCGCAGCAGCTCCTGCGCGTAAGCGACGACCTCGTGATTGCGCTTGATGGCACCCACCATCACGTTCTCGAGCGACGTCAGATAGTTGATCAGGAAGTGCTGCTGAAACACGAATCCAAAGCGCTGCCGGCGCAGCTGCATCAGGCCCGGTGTCGAAATCTGTCGGTAGTCCTGGCCATTGAAGGCCACCGTCCCACGGGTGGGGCGCTTGAGTCCGGATAGTAAGTACATCAGCGAACTCTTTCCCGAACCGGAGGGTCCGATCAACCCGACAAAGCTGCCCTGGTCGACCGACAGGGAGACGGTATCGACCGCGTGAGCGACACTGGTGCCGGTTCGGTAGTCGAGCCCGAGGTCTTGACCGCTCAGCATCAGTCTCTCCGCTCGATGATGGAGATCGGATCCAGGCGCAGCAGCTGCCAGGCGACGGTGCCCATGCCGAAGGCGAACACCATCAGCGGGATGGGCAGCGTGTGTAAGGCCAGCACATTCCAATCGAAGACGTTCATCAGGAGCCCGTGCGGCACGATGAAGGTCACGTTGAACCAGCTGAGCACAGCGACGCCGAGGCCGACCCCGATGATCCAGGCGGCGAGGGTGACGCCGAGCGACTCCCAGGCGACGCGCATGATCAGGCCCCAGCGGCTGTAGCCGAGCGCGGCCAACAGACCGAACTCGTTCATCCGTTGCCGGAAGAAAAGATTGTTCAGCAGGCCGACGACCAGCGAGAGCACAATTGTCACCAGCAGGATCAAGAAGGTGTTGATGGCGTCGAGGTTCGCGATCAGGCTGTCGATCTTGGACTTGATGTACGGCCAATCGAAGAGGCGGAAGGCGGTGCCAGCGGCCAGCTTCTGCAGCTGGTCGTGAACGGCCTGCTCGTGGCCGGGTTGGGGCACGACGACCAGGCCCTGGTAACGCCGCTCGAAGAGATAGTGCTCGGTCATATAGTCCAGTGGGATCACGCCCAGTCGCGTCGGTCCTTGAATGATGCCGACCACGGTAAAGGTATCGGGCAGCCGGTCCAGCTCGTCCAGCGCGTTACCCAGCTGACCGCCGACCCAGACG
>VBHO01000247.1:2006-2203 GCA_005882045.1 Chloroflexota bacterium
TCGTTGGCATTCGCCGCGGGCAAACGACCGGCCACCACTCGGTCGCCGTAGAGAGACAGCAGCTGCCCCATGCCCGGCTGGTCGAACCCGTAGAGGTCGAACTGGGCGTTGCCGGCGAGGAGATTGATGTCGAGGTTCGAGTAGGCGTCGCGCTTGACGAACGCGGTACCGGGGATGCGTTCGCTGTCGGTCAGCAG
>VBHO01000089.1 GCA_005882045.1 Chloroflexota bacterium
GGTGAGCGCAGCCGATTCGAGCTCCTTGGTGCCCAGCCGGTGGCCGGCGACGTTGATCACGTCGTCCACGCGTCCGAGGATCCTGAAGTAACCATCCTCCGCCTGTAACGCCCCATCGCCCGCGAAGTACGGCCAATCGTGCCAATCCTTGCTGTCCTTCTTCTTGTTGTACTTCTGGTAATAGGTCGATACGAAACGTTCAGGCGCGCCGTAGATCGTCTGGAAGATGCCCGGCCAGGGATTGCGGATACAAATGTTGCCCGCCTTTGTGCTCCCCTTCGGAACGGACTTTCCTTCTTCGTCGAGGATGACCGGGTAGATGCCAAGCACTCCTGGACCACAGCTTCCAGGCTTCATCGGCTGCAGGGCCGGTAAGGTACTGCCCAGGAACCCGCCGTTCTCGGTCTGCCACCAGGTATCGACGATGGCCGCCTCGCGCTTCCCGACGGATTCGTAGTACCAGCGCCAGACCTCGGGCTCGATCGGCTCTCCCACCGTGGTCATGTGCTTGAAGTGATAGTCGTACTTCTTGGGTTCCTCCGGGCCGAGCTTGCGGAGCATGCGGATGGTCGTGGGCGCCGTGTGGAAGATGTTGACCCCGAGCCGCTCGGCGATCCGCCAGGGACGGCCCGGATCCGGGTAGGTAGGGACACCCTCGTACATGACGCTGGTGGCGGCCAGCGTCAGCGGACCGTAGACGATGTAGGAGTGCCCGGTGATCCAGCCGATGTCGGCGAAGCACCAGTAGGTGTCCTCCGGATGGATGTCCTGGTAGTACTTGGAGGTCCCAGCGACGTAGGAGAGATAGCCGCCCGTGCTGTGCTGGGCGCCCTTCGGCTTCGCCGTGGTACCGCTGGTGTACATCAGGAACAGCGGCGCCTCCGCCGGCATCGATACCGGCTCGACGATTTTGCCACGGTACTTGGCAAGCAGCTCATCGACGAAGAAGTCCCGACCCTCCACCATGGGGGTCTTCGACGCGTACTTTCCCGGGTGCCGCCGCCAGACCAGGACTTTGTCGACGTCGGCCCCCTCCTTCTTGGCGGCGGCGATCGCCTCTTCGGCCTTGACCTTGTGGTCCAGTAGCTCCCCGTTCCGGTAGTAGCCGTCCATGGTGATGAGGATCCGGCTCCCTGAGTCCGCGATACGGCCGCCGCAGGCCGCGCCGCTGAAGCCACCGAACACCTCGGAGTGGATGACGCCGAGACGCGCGCAAGCAAGCATGGAGACCGGCAGGTCCGGGACCATCGGGAGATGGAACGTCACGCGGTCACCCTGCTTGAGCCCACAGAAGTCGCGGAGCAGTGCGGCGAACTCATTGACGCGCTTGTACAGCTCTTGGTAAGTGATGGTCTGCGTAAGCTGGTCCTCCGGTTCCGGGACCCAGATGAAGGCCGCCTTGTTCCGGTACTTCGCCAGGTGGCGGTCGACGCAGTTATACGAAGCGTTCAACCGACCACCGACGAACCACTTCCAGAAGGGTGCGTTGCTGGTATCGAGCGTCGTGTGCCAGTACTTGTCCCAGGTCAGGAGGTCCGCATACTCCTTGAAGCATTCGGGGAAGTTCTCCTCCCTGAATCGGTCGAAGATGCTCGGATCACTCGCGTTGGCCTGGCCGATGAATTTGGGCGGCGGGGCGAAGTACTCCTCTTCTCGCCAGTGGACGGCAATCTGTGACTCGGAGACCTCGACTTCTTGCGTCTCTTGCGCCGTTTTTACTGCGTCAGCCATCGCCTCATACAGCCTCCTTCAAGGGATCTCTTGCCTTACCCGCGACGACGACTTTCCGTCCACATCGGCTTGCCGACTGGCAATACGGCTCTCCCGGCCATCCCCGAGATGACATCGGCTGCGGAAGTATAGAAGGCGACGGCCGCCGTCAGGACTCCGACCAGACCGCCAACCAGGATCAGGCCCTCGCCGGCTTTGCTGCCGTTGAAGAAGCCGATGAAGAGCAAGATCTCGGTGAGCTCCAGCGTCAGGAAGACAGCAAACACGGCGGTGTTGGTCCGCAGGCTCCAGAACAGCATGTAGGTGTTGAAGATCGCGAAGGCCAGCAAAAACCACCCGAGCGCGTTGTTGACGTCGGCTGCGGGAGCTTTCCCGAAGACGACCAGCAGGAAATAGGTGGCCAGGCTGAACCAGAAGGCACCGTAGGTCGAGAACGCCGTGGCCGTGAAGACGTTGCCGCGCCGGAACGACCACATGCCCGCCAAGAATTGCGCGAGCCCGCCGTAAAACAGGGCCGTGCCTACCCAGATGAAGTCCGGGGCCCAACCGGCGTTGTGGGCGCTGAGAAGGAGAGTCGTCAGCGCGAATCCGGCGAGTCCGAGGGGCGCCGGGTCCGCAATGGCCGGGGCCGCCCCGGCTCGCATTTCTTGTGCCATAGTCATTCACTCCTCAATCGTTCTTCAGAAGAACCGAACGGGTATGGTGATGACCCCAACTCACGGGGCATGAGGGCAATGACCCAAGAGCGCCAACCGCGAGGGGTAGCCCGTTACTCCACCTTCCCCTACCGCGAGTTCGACTGAATTTATCCTAGCGCACTCAGCGGGGCGAGAACGGAGGCAGGCTGGGCGGGTAGCATTGCCGGGTCCCGATATGGGCGGTGAGAGGCTCGAACTCCCGACATTCTGCGTGTAAAGCAGACGCTCTACCAACTGAGCTAACCGCCCGCAGCGACTAATTATGCAACGTGAGCGGCGGGCGTCCCCGACAGCGCGAAGCGCTCGGAGAAGCGGGCGATAACGGCCTCTTCCACGGCCGCCATCGGCGGCGCGGCACCCAGCTCGAGGGCTATCGAGGTCACACCCTTGTCGGGGATCCCGCAGGCCAGGATGTGTGTAAAGAGGCTGAGGTCGGTCGACACGTTGAGCGCAAAGCCATGGGTGGTGACGCCCTGCGAGACCTTGATGCCGATGGCCGCGACCTTGCGGTCGCCGATCCAGACGCCGGTGTAACCGGAAAGCCGGTCGGCCGCAATCCCGAAGTCGGCGAGGACGTCGATCAGGCAGCCTTCGAGCTTGCGCAGGTAGAGGCCGACATCGGGTTTGGGGCCGAGATCGAGGATCGGATAGCCGACCAATTGCCCCGGGCCGTGGTAAGTCACGTCCCCGCCGCGATCGACCTCGAGGCAGGTGATGCCGCGCGCCGCAAGCTCCGCTTCATTCAGAAAAACGTGATCGCGGGTGCCACTGCGACCGATCGTGTACGTATGCGGATGCTCGAGCAGGATGAGGGTGTCGGGTACGAGACCAGCGCGTCGCTCGTCCGCGACCCAGTTCTGCAGTGCCCAGGCCTTGTCGTAGGGGACCTGCCCGAGCCGGCGAACGTCCACGTCAGCCCGCCGCGGCCCGGTCCGGGACCTGGCTGGCCGCGTGGTAGGAGCTGCGGACGAGTGGGCCGGACTCGACGTGGCGGAAGCCGAGCTTCAGCGCCTCGACTTTGAGCATGGCAAATTCGTCCGGCGTGACGTAGCGCGCGATCGGCAGGTGATTCGGCGTCGGCCGCAGGTACTGTCCAACGGTCAGGATCTCGACGTCGTGCGCCCGCAGGTCGCGGAAGACCTGGATCACCTCGTCGATTTCCTCACCCAGTCCCAGCATGATTCCTGACTTGCTATAGACGGTCGCGTCCATCCGCTTGGCGCGCTGTAGCAGTTCGAGCGAACGCGGGTACCGGCCCTTGGGCCGTACCTGCGGATAGAGACCGGGGACCGTCTCGATGTTGTGGTTGAGGATGTCGGGGCGGGCACGCATCACGGTGGCGAGCGCCGCCTCATCGCCCATGAAGTCGGGGATCAGCACCTCGATGTTGCATTTGGGGATGCGCTTGCGGATCTGCCGGATGGTGCCGGCGAAGATGGCAGCACCGCCGTCCTCGATTTCGTCGCGGTTGACCGAGGTGATGACGGCGTGATGCAGGCCCATCCGCTCGACCGCCTCGGCGACGCGAATCGGCTCGCCAAGGTCGAGCACGCCCGGCCGGCCGGTCTTCACCGCGCAGAAGCCGCAGGCGCGGGTGCAGGTGTCGCCGAGGATCATGAAGGTGGCGGTGCGGGCCTGCCAGCATTCCCCGATGTTGGGGCAGCGCGCCTCCTCGCACACGGTATGCAAGTCGAGGCCGCGCATGATCTCTTTCAGCTCGGAATAGTTGGAGCCGCCGGGCAGGCGGACCCGGAGCCACTCGGGCCGCCGAGTATCGATCGGGACAACGGCGTTGCGCTTGGAGCGGCCGTAGAACTTGATTGGTGCGACGTCAGCCATGGCTTAAGTATCCCAGAGGTCCGGCGAATTCGGCGTCAATACAGAGGGACCTGCTCCGAGAAACCCTCCAGCCAGCGACGGACGCCCTGAAGGAAGCGGGCGGCGGACACGCCGTCCAGCACCCGGTGGTCGAAGCTGAGGCAGAGATTCATCATCGATCGGACGGCGATCGCGTCGCCCTCCACGACGACCGGCCGCTTCACGATGGCATCCATCGCCAGGATGCCGGCCTGCGGGGGCGCGATGATCGAGTAGGACAGGATCGTTCCGAAAGTCCCCGGGTTGTTGACGGTGAAGGTGCCACCCTGGACGTCCGGGATGCCGAGCTTGCCGGCGCGCGCCCGTTTCGCCAGATCGTCGATCGCTTTCGCCAGCCCGGAGATCGACATCCGGTCTGCCTGGTGGATAACCGGCACGATCAGCCCATCGTCGACGGAGACGGCGACGCCGATGTTGATGTCCCTGTGCAGGACCACGCCCTGCTCGCTCCAGCTGGCGTTCAGCACCGGCACGGCCTTCAGCCCCTCGACCACCGCCTTGACGATGATTGGCACGAAGGTCAGGTCGATCCCTTCTCGCAGCTTGAAGCTGTCTTTCGTCGTTTGGCGGAAGCGGACGACGTTCGTCATGTCGACCTCGGCAACCGTCCAGGCATGCGGGATCGTCTGCTTGCTCTTCAGCATGTTGGTGGCGATCGCACGTCGCATCGGGCTGAGCGGGATGGTTGTCCCGGGCGTCGGGGCGGACTGTGCCGCCGGGGATGCGGCCGTTTGCCGCTGTTCACCGTTGGCGGTTGCCGGCTGAGTCCGCTTGGAGACGAAGTCTTCGACGTCCTTCTTGCTGATCCGTCCGCCGATCCCGGAGCCTTCGATCCGGGAGAGTTCCGCGTCGCTGATCCGATGTTCTTCGATCAGGGCGCGAACCGCCGGTGACAGTCGGGTACGCCCTTCACTGCTCGGCCCCACCACTGGCACGGGCGCCGCTGCCTCGGGCGCGTTGAAGGCGGCCTGCACTTCCTCGATCTCTTTCGAGGGGGGCGCGCTGCTGGCTGGCGTAGCGGTGACCGATTCCTCGATGACGGCGATCTCGGTACCAACCGTGACGGTGGCGCCTTCCTTGACCTTGATCTCTTTCAAGATCCCCGCGAGCGGCGCCGGGACTTCGGCGTTGACCTTATCGGTGATGATTTCGACCAGGCCCTCGTATTTCTTCACCTGGTCGCCCGGTTGCTTCAGCCACTTGGCGATGGTCCCCTCCGTGATCGACTCACCGAGCTGCGGCATCTTGACCGAAGCCATCTGAGGTCGGCCGGCCTAGTAGGCCGCCAGCTCCCTGGCTTTGGCGAGGATCTTGTCGACATTGGGCATGAAAGCCTCTTCGAGGACGTGGTTGAACGGCATGGCGGGCACGTCCGGACCGGTGAGACGCATCACCGGAGCGTCAAGCGCATCGAAGGCATTCTCCATGATGATCGCCATCACCTCGGCAGCGATCCCCGCAAAACGGTTGTCCTCATGGACGACCAGGACTTTGCCGGTCTTTCTCGCGGTCGCGATGATGGCGGCCTGGTCGATCGGTTTGATGGTGCGCAGGTCCAGCACCTCGGCCGACACGCCCTCGGCGGCGAGCTTCTCGGCCGCCTCGAGGCAGTAGGTCAGCATCAGCCCGTAGGCAATGAGGCTCAGGTCCTTGCCCTGGCGCTTGACGTCCGCCTTGCCGATCGGCACCACGCCATCGCCGTCTGGGACCTCGCCTTTGACCAGCCGGTAGGTTCGCTTGTGCTCCAGATACAGGACCGGGTCCGGGTCCCGAACAGCCGCCTTGAGCAGTCCCTTGGCATCCGCCGGGGTTCCGGGGACGACGACCTTCAGGCCCGGGATGTGACCAAAGGTCGCCTCGATGCTCTGCGAATGGTAGAGCGCGCCGTGGACGCCGCCGCCCCAGGGCGCGCGGATCACCATCGGCAGGTTGAAGTCGCCGGCGGTGCGGTAGCAGAAGCGGGCCGCCTCTTCGATGATCTGGTTCATCGCCGGGGCGATGAAATCCGCGAACTGGATCTCGGCGATCGGCTTCATGCCGTTGATGGCCGCACCGATGGCCACGCCGACGATGCAGGACTCGGCGAGGGGCGAATCGATCACCCGCAGCTCGCCGTATTTCTTGAACAGCCCGTCGCTGGCCAAAAAGACCCCACCGCGATTGCCCACGTCTTCCCCGATCAAGAAGACGCTCTCGTCGCGCGCCATTTCCTCGTCCATGCCCTCGCGAATCGCCTCGATCACGGTCTTGACGGCCATCAGCTCGGGAGCTCCTGTTTGTAAACGAACGTGGTCAGGTCGTCGGGCGTCGGGTCCGGCGCCTGTTCCGCATACTCGGTCGCCTCGTCGACCTGCACCGTGACGCGCTCGGTGATCTCTGCCTCGCGCTCGTCGGTCAGGGTCCCGGCGTCGCGCAGGTATCGGGCGTACCGCTGGATCGGATCCTTCTGCCGCCAGATCGCCACCTCTTCGGCCTGCCGGTAGCGCTTGTCGTCATCGTCGCTGGAGTGCGCCGTGAAACGATAGGTCTTGGCCTCGATCAAGGTCGGGCCCTCGCCCCGACGGGCCCGCTCGACCGCCTGCCGGGCGACCTCGTAGCACGCCAGGACGTCGTTGCCATCGACCACGACGCCCGGGAAGCCGTAGCCTGCGGCGCGATCGGCGAGGTTCGCGATCGCCATCTGCCGCGACTGCGGCACCGAGATGGCATAGCCGTTGTTCTCGCAGATGAAGACCACGGCCAGCTTGTGGATGCCGGCGAAGTTCATCGCCTCGTGGGTGTCGCCCTGGCTGGCGCTGCCCTCACCGAAATAGACGTTCGTGACGGCATCCTCGTGACGCTGCTTGGAGGCGAGCGCCACACCGGCGGCGTGCAGCAACTGGGTCGCCACCGGGCTGCCGCCGGTCACGATGTGAAGCCGGCGGCTGCCGAAGTGTCCCGGCATCTGCCGGCCACCGCTGTTTGGATCCTCGCGGCGGGCAAAGAAGGAGAGCATCTGGTCGCGCGCCGTCATGCCGAACCAGAGCACGACGCCGGCGTCGCGGTAGTAGGGCGCCACCCAGTCGTAGCCCGGTCGCAGCGCGGCGGCGGTGCCGACCTGGGCGCCTTCCTGTCCCTGGCAGGAGATGACGAACGGGGCCCGGCCCTGGCGGTTGATCAACCACATGCGCTCATCGACGGCGCGCGCGAGGCGCATCACTTCGTAGATCCGGAGCGCCTGCTCGTCGCTCAATCCCAACGACCGGTGGCGGCTCGGACCGCCCTTGGCCTCGACCTCCGTGGTCTTCAGGGCCATCGGCTAAATGTGGATCGCGACGCCGTCGACGGCCAGCGCGGCCTCCTTGACCGATTCCGAGACCGTCGGATGGGGGGCGATGCTCGCCCCGATTTCGAAGGGCGTTGATTCGAGGAGCTTGGCCAGGGCGGTCTCGGCGATCAGCTCGGTGGCATTCGGGCCAAGGATGAAGACGCCAACCAGTTCGTCCGAGTCGGCATCGCTGATGATCTTCACGAAGCCTTCGGTCTCACCGAGGATCACGCTCTTGGCATTGCCGGCCAGCGGGAATTTCCCGACCTTGACGTTGAGCCCCTGGTCGCGCGCTTGCTTTTCTGACAAACCGAGACTCGCCACCTGCGGGTAGCTGTAGGTGGCTCGCGGCACCCGGTTGTAGTCGAGCGGCTTGGGGTTCTTGCCGGCGATCTGCTCCATGATGTGCTCGCCTTCGTAATAGGCGACGTGCGCCAGCAGGAAGTTGCCAATGACGTCGCCGGCGGCGTACACGTTGGGATGCCCGGTGCGGTAATGCTCGTCGGTCTTGATGTAGCCCTTCTCCAGCTGGATGTCCAGCTTCTCCAGGCCGAAGCCATCGGTGATCCCCTCGCGACCGACCGCGACCAGCATCCGCTCCGCCTCGATGGTCTGCATCTCCGCGCCGGCCTTGACCGCGACCGTCATCTTCCCGTTGGATTGCTTCAGGGTCTCCGGCTGGACCTGGGCGCCGGTGAGAACCTTGATGCCGCGCTTGCCGAGGACTTTCGCCAGTTGCTGGCCCACCTCGACATCCTCGAGCGGCAGCAGCGTCGGCAGGAACTCGACCAGGGTCACGTCCGCTCCGTAGCCGTTGTAAACGCAGGCAAACTCGGTCCCGACTGCGCCGGCGCCGACGATGACGATCGATTGCGGCATCTTCTCGAGGTTGACCGCGTGGTCGCTATTGATGACGCGATCGCCGTCCATCTTCAGGCCCGGCAGAGACTTGGGCCGCGAGCCGGTCGCCACCACGAGGTTCTTGGCGTTCACCACCTGTCCGCTCTCTTTGACCGTCACCGCGTGCTCGGACTCGATGATGCCCTCGCCCTTGAAGACAGTGACCTTGTTCTTCTTCAATAGGAACTCGACGCCGCGCCAGAGCTGGTCGACGACCGCCTGCTTGCGCTTCAGCACCACCGGCCAATCGACCTGGAAGCCGTCGGTTTTCAGGCCGAGGGCGGCGGCCGTGTGGATCTGGTGCGCCAGCTCGGAGGAATGCAGGAACGACTTGGTCGGGATGCAGCCGCGATGCAGGCAGGTCCCGCCCACTTTCTCCTTCTCGATAACCGCAACCTTGAGCCCGAGCTGGGCTCCACGGATAGCGCCGACATATCCGGCGGAGCCACCGCCGATGACGGCGACGTCGAACGCCTCATCCGGCATACGTCACGATTGTACCCACCCTCTGGCGGGTCCCCTAAGCCTCCAGCATCGCCAGCGCCGCCGTCAGCTGGAGGTCCTTGGCAAAGTCGTTGGGCGACTGCTCCACGGCGTATTCGTCCTGGGCACTGGCCAACGTCACCGTCTTATCCGGGGTGATCCCGGTCTTTTCGATCGAGTGGCGTTTGGGTGTCAACCAGTAGGCGATCGTGAGGTGCAGGTCGCCATCGCGGAGGAGGAAATCTTCCTGGACCGATCCCTTGCCGAAGGACTTGACGCCCACCAGCGTCCCCCTCCCGTAGTCTTTGATCGCGCCGGCCGTGATCTCCGAGGCGCTCGCCGAGTACTCGTTGAGCAGCACCACCAGCTTGTTGCTGAAGGCGCGGCCGTTCCCGGTTACGGTTTTCTTCGATTCTTTGCCACCCCGCTCGACCAGAATGGTGCTCGTGCCCTGGTTGACGAATTCGCTGATGACATCGTTGGCGGCGTCGACGTAGCCGCCGGGATTGTCTCGCAAGTCGAGCAGCACCAGGTTCACCGATCCCTTCAGGTTGTTCTTCAGCGCGTTGTCGAACTCGGTCGCCGTCCGATTGCCGAAATCGAAAATCCGGATGTAGAGCACGCGGTTGTCGAAGATGTGGGTGGCGACGCTCGGCACGCTGATTTCCTGGCGCGTCAGGTTGAAGGTCATGGTCTGGCCGTTGCGGTTGACTTCGATCTTCACCTGGGTATTGGCCTGCCCCCGGATGCGATTGACGGCCGTATCGGCCGTCCACCCCTTGGTGCTCTGGCCGTCAACAGCCGTGATGACGTCTCCCACCTGCAACCCGGCCTTCTCCGCCGGAGTTCCCGGCAGGACGCTGGTGATCACGATCTGGTCCGTCTTCTGCTGCACCGACGCACCGATCCCGGCGAACTGCCCGTTCAGGAAGATCTGGTTGGCGCGGTATTCCTCGGGGGTCAGGTAGCGCGAGAACTGGTCACCCAGCGCGCCGACCATGCCACCGGCGGCGCCCTCGGTGAGCTTGACACCGTCGGCGTTGGGCTTCACGTAGTGCTGCTGAATGGTGGTGAAGACTTCGTCGAGCGCGCGGTAATCGATGTTGGACTTCGGCGGGGTGTAGAAGAG
>VBHO01000090.1 GCA_005882045.1 Chloroflexota bacterium
AGCCTGTCGCGAGCTGAGGACGCGGTCGGACGCGTTTCGCTCTGGCGAGGCAAGGCCGTCCAGGTCTCGCCACTGTCGGGCGGGTTGACCAACGAGAACTACCTGGTCGAGGCCGGCGGCAAACGATACGTGATGCGTCTCCCGGGAACCTCAACCGAGCTGTTGTCGATCGACCGAGCCAATGAGGTCCATAACGCCCGGGCGGCGGCCAGCACCGGCATCGGTCCGACGGTGCTGGAGCACATCCCGCAACTGAACATCATGGTTCTGGAGTTCATCGAAGGACCCGCCATGTCGTCCCAAACGCTGCAATCGGCGGCGATGGCGCGGCGGATGGCCGAGTCGTTCACGCGCCTGCACGCCGCGCCTCGCTTCTTGAAGGACTTCGACATGTTCCGGCTGATCGAGGAGTACCTGCGGATCGTCGAGGAGCACGGGGTGCGGATTCCCTTGGATTATCGGGAGCGGCTGCCGCTGGTGGCGGAGATCGAGCGGGCGGTCCGGGTCGGGGCGCTCCCCAGCGTTTCCTGCCACAACGACCTGCTCTGCGAGAACTTCATCGACGACGGCCGCTGCCTGCGGATCGTCGATTACGAGCTGAGCGGAAACAACGATCCGTGCTTCGACCTGGGCAACACCGCGCAGGAGGCGGCCTTCGATGATGCCTTGCGGGCTGTTCTCTGTCAGGCCTACTTCGGCCGGCTGGACCGCCAGCAGCTCGCCCGGATGAACCTATTCGCGCTCATGTCCGACGTGGGCTGGACGCTCTGGGGAGCCATCCAGGCCAGGATCTCTACCCTGGATTTCGATTTCACCGACTACTACACGACGCGATGGAATCGGGCGCGCGCGGTCATGGACGCAGATCGCCTTGAAGGCTGGTTGCGGGAGGCACGCCGTGAGGGCCCTTGACAGAGTTCGCATCTCAGACGAGACTTTCGGCGTACACCAAAGGTCGCCGCTCAACCGTGGAAGGAGGATGAGATTCGTTGGCCGTACTTGACAGTGTCCTGAAGGCGTATCAGTCGCCGACGCGGATGGTGCATGCCATCGGTGCGCTCTCCGCCCTCGGCCAGGAGTCCGCCGCGCTCAACATCAAGCGCCCACTCGTCGTCACGGACCAGGGCATCGTCAAGGCGGGATTACTCGACGAGGCATTGAAGCCGCTTCGGGCCGCCGGGCTCGAGCCCGTCGTCTACGACCAGGTGCGGGCGAACCCCGGCATTCAACTGGTCGATGCCGGCGCCGCCTACTACAAGAAAGAGCGCTGCGATGGACTGATCGCGATCGGCGGCGGCAGTTCCATCGACTCGGCGAAAGGCATCGGGGTGGTGGCCGTCCACGGCGGCAGCATCGTCCAGTACGAGTGGGGCAAAGATCCGATCCACTCCCGCATCCCGCCGTTGGTCGCGGTGCCAACCACCGCCGGGACCGGCAGCGAGGTCACGCTCTGGGCGGTGATCACGGATCCGGACCGGAAAATCAAATTCAACGTCGGCGGCACGCCGAATATCGCGTCCTGGGTGGCGCTCATCGATCCGCAGCTGAGCGTCAACCTACCCGCGGGCGTGACGGCCGGGACCGGCATGGATGCGCTGACGCACGCGATCGAGTGCTACACCATGGCGTATCACCAGCCGTTCACGGACGCCGTGGCCATCCATGCGATGGAGTACTGCGGCCGCTGGCTACGGGTCGCCTATGCGCAGGGTCACAACCTCGAGGCGCGCTACCACATGAGCATGGCCGCCATGCTCGCCGGCCTGTCGTATGGGACCGACTCGGCGGGCGCGGCGCACGCGATGAGCCAGAGCGCGGGGGGCGTCCACGACGCGCCGCACGGCGCGCTGACTGGCCGCTTGCTTGCGCCCGTCATGGAGTACAACTACGCCGGCGAGCCGGAGCGGTTTGCAAGGATCGCGCAAGCGCTCGGGCTCGACACCAGCAACAAGACCGTCTGGAAGGCGGCCGAAGTCGCGACCGAGGACCTCGACATCCCGTCGCTCAACGAGCTCGGCTTTGCCGAGGACGAGATCCCCATGCTCGCCAAGAAGGCGGAAGAAGATTCGCAGACCATCGGCAACCCGCGCGACGTCGATGCCCACAACTACGAAAAGATCTACGCGCGTGCCTTCGAGGCCGGTCGCCACCGCAAGGTCACGCGACAGCTGGCGCACGCAGGCTCCTGACGAATGTGGACCAATACGCTCAAGCCGTACGACATCCTCTCTGAGGAGCAGGTTGCGCAGATCCACGACCACGCGATGCAGATCCTGCAGGAGATCGGCGTCGACTTCCTCCATCCGCGTGCCATCGACCTTTTTCGCAAGGCCGGACTGACGATCGAGGAGAACCGAGTCCGCTTCGAGGCGGCCTTCATCGAGGAGCAAATCAGGAAGGTGCCGGCGACGTTTCAGGTGCAGGCGCGCAATCCAACGAACACGGTGATCATCGGCGGCAACCATATGGTCAACGCGCCCGTCTATGGCCCGCCCTTCATCACCGACCTCGACCGGGGACGCCGGGGCGCGACCATCGCCGACTTCACCAACTTCGACAAGATGGCGCAGGCCACGCCGCAGATTCATTGCGCGGGCGGCACCATCGTCGAGCCGGAAGACCTCCCGCTCGAGACCCGGCACCTCGACATGGTCTATTCGCACATCCGCTGGACCGACATGCCCTACATGGGCAGCGTTATCTCAGAGGAGGGCGCGCGCGACTCGATAGAGATGTCATCGATCCTGTTCGGCGGCCGGGCGAGTATCGAGAAAACGCCCGCCCTGCTGGCTCTGGTCAACGTCAACAGTCCGCTTCGCTACGACGACCGGATGCTGGGCGCGTTGCTCACCTACGCGGAGGCGAACCAACCCGTGATCGCGACGCCGTTTTTGATGGCGGGCGCGATGTCGCCCATGGGGCTGGCCGGCACAATTGCCCAGCAGACCGCCGAGGCGCTGGCCGGCATTGCGCTGATCCAGCTCGTGCGTCCCGGAGCGCCATGCATCTACGGCTCGTTCTTGACCAATATCGACATGCAATCGGGAAGCCCGGCCTTCGGCACGCCGGAATCGGCGATGGGCATCCTGGCCAGCGCCCAGATGGCGCGGCACTACCGCATCCCGTTCCGTGGCGGCGGCGCGCTGACCTCCTCCAAGTCGCCCGACGCGCAGGCCGCCTACGAATCGATGATGTGCCTCTGGCCGACCGTGATGGGTGGCGTGCACTTCGTCCTCCACGCCGCGGGCTGGCTGGAGAGCGCGCTGCTCGCCTCTTACGAGAAGTTCATCATCGATGTCGAGGCGCTGCGCATGTTCGAGTGGATCCTGACCAAAGGCATCCCTTTCGACGACGAAGGCTTCGCCATGGACGGCATCCGCGAGGTCGGCCCCGGCGGCCACCACCTGGGTTCCGAACACACCATGCGGCATTACCGGACCGGCTTCTACCGGCCGTGGATCTCTTCGACCGAAAACTACGACCGCTGGCAGCGGATGGGAGCGCGCACCGCGGACAAGGTAGCCAACGAGAAATGGAAGCAGCTCCTGACCGACTACAAGGACCCGGGGATCGACTCGGCAGTCGATGAGCAACTCAAAACCTTCATCGAAGTGCGCAAAGACGCGATACTGCACGCGAGAGTCTGAGGAGGCTGGCCACATTCATGAAAGTCGTCGAGAAAACGCAAACACTCAAGATGTTCGTCGGCGGGCGATGGATCGGGTCCGAAAGTGGTGAGACCTTCGACGCCATCAGCCCGGCGACCGGTGAGGTGATCGCCACCCTCCCCAAAGGGACGCGCGCCGATGCCGCGCGCGCCGTCGAGGCGGCACACCAGGCGCGAGCGGCGATGGCAGGGCTCGGTGCCTTCGACCGAGCGGCCCTGCTCCATCGGATTGCGGAGGCGATGGAGCGCCACCGCGAGGACCTGGCCCACTGGCTGAGCCTCGACCAGGGCAAGCCGCACAAAGCGGAAGCGATCGGCGAGGTGGGTGAGGCGATCGAGTACTTCCGGATCGCCGCCGAGGACATCAAGCGGCTCGAGACCAATGTCATCCCCTCGATGAGCAAGAACAAGCTCGTCTTCACCCTCCGCGTCCCGCGGGGGGTCTACGGGGTGATCACACCTTGGAACTGGCCCCTGACGATGGCCACCGAGGTGATCGCCCCGGCGCTGGCCGGCGGCAATACCGTCGTTTGGGCTCCCGCCTCGTCGACCTCGGCGATCTCCGTGAAGCTCATGGAGTGCCTGGCCGAAGCCGATCTGCCACCTGGCGCGGTCAACCTCGTGACCGGCCCGGGGTCGGTGGTGGGCGACGAGATCGCCGGCCACCCGTTGATCGCCGGCGTCGGCTTCGTCGGCTCTACCGAGACCGGGCGCTCGGTGGCGCGACGTGCCGCCGGCAAGCACATCATGTTGGAGCTCGGTGGCAACGGCCCGATCGTGATCTTCGAGGACGCCGACATCGATCGCGCGGTCGAGGGCGTGATCGTCGGCTGCTTCCTCTGCGCCGGGCAGAGCTGCACAGCGGGCGAGCGGATCCTCGTGCAACGCGGTTTCCAGGACGCGTTCATCGATCGGCTCGCGGAAGCGGTCGACAAGATTCGGTTGGGCGATCCCTTCGACGACGCCACCACCATGGGGCCGTTGAACAACGAGGGGGTCGCGTTGAAGATGGACGAGCACATCGCGGACGCGCTGGCCGGGGGTGCGACGGCGGTGACCGGCGGCCATCGGGCGACCAGCTTTCCCACCCGCCTCTACTACGAGGCAACAGTGCTGCGCGGGGTGAGCCCGCAGATGCGGGTCAGCAAGGAAGAGACCTTCGGCCCAATCGCGCCGGTGATTCCCTTCCGCGATGAGGCGGAGGCGTTGGCGATCGCGAATGACTCACCCTACGGTCTGCTCGGATCCGTGTACACCAGGGACATCGATCGCGCGCTGCGCTTCGCCCAGCGGCTGGAGACCGGCTGGGTCAACGTCAACGAATCCTCCAACTACTGGGAGGCGCACATCCCGTTCGGAGGCCGGGCGGGCAAAGACAGCGGCATCGGCCGCGTCGGCGGCTACCGGGCCATCGAGCAGATGACCGACCTGAAGACAATCATCGTCGACGTCAGGGAGACCTAGGTGGCGGTGACGGGAACCAACTTGCCAGTGGCGGACGTCATCGCCGAAGCCGAGCGGATCACCGCGGCCGCCCGTGCCCTGAAGGTCCCGGTCAAGCTGGTGGGGGGTGCGGCCGTCAACCTCCATTCGCGCAGCGCGCGCGAGGCGCCCCTGAAGCGGAAGTACGGCGACCTCGATTTCGTCGCAGCCTCCAAGCAGCGCCAGGCGGCCGAGAAGTTGTTCGAGTCACTCGGCTACCAGGGCGACCGGCGATTCAATACGCTCAACGGCCACCAGCGGCTCCTCTATCTGGACCCGGTGAACGGCCGGCAGATCGATATCTTCATCGACCGTATGCGGATGTGCCACGTCATCGAGCTGGCCGACCGCCTTGGCGGCGATGACCCCTGCCTTACCCCGGCCGATCTCCTGCTCAGCAAGCTACAGGTCTTCGAGGTCAACATGAAAGACCTCGTCGATTCCATCGCGCTGCTGCTCGACCACCCGATCGCGGATCACGACGACGACGCCATCAACGGCACCTATCTGGCTCGGCTCCTGTCGGAGGACTGGGGTTTGCACCGAACGATGCAGCTGAACACGGCGCGGATCCGGGATACGGCTAAACAACTCCCCGTCGCCGCGGACACGGTCAATCAGCGGCTCGATGAACTCTGGGCGCGCACCGAAGCGCACCCCAAGTCACTGAAGTGGCGACTCCGTGCGAAGGTCGGCGACCGAATGAGTTGGTACGAGCTGCCCGAGGAAGTTCGCCAACCGTATCAGGCGGAGTAGCACTTCAGAGGACATTGACATCCTGGCCAGCCACGCCGATAGTGTGTGGTGAGGGTGGCAGCGATTTCCAGGCCTCGGGTTGAGCTCGAGGAAGGGGGCGACCATGGCGCGAGTCACGCATCCGGTCGACGACACGATTCGCGTGCTCTTCGTCCAAGACGATCCGGCGGTGGCGGAGATGTACAAGTTGAAGCTCGAGCTTGATGGCTACCAGGTCACCATCGTCTCGGGCCGGCAGCAGCTGATCGATGCGAGCACCACCGTGCGGCCCGACCTCGTCTATCTCGATATCCGCCGAAGGGAGCAGGACGGCATCGAGATGCTTCGCGCCTTGCGCGACGGCGGGCCAACCAGAGACGTGCCGGTCATCATCCTCTCGGACCATCGGGCCGAGGAGATGGTCAGCCGCGGATTGACGGCAAACGTGATGGACTACGTGGTGCGCGCCAACGCTGCCCTGACGTCGCTGACGGAAAACGTCGAGGACTGGGCCCGCTCGGAATCCGCCTAACGGTCAGGCGGCCCGCTGCCGCTTGTCGACGTACATCGAGCGGTCGGCCGCGCCCATCAGGGCGACCGCCGTCGTCCCGTCGACAGGAAAGGATGCCGTCCCGATCGATACGGAGATCGGACCTGAGGGGCCGTCGGGGCCACGGAGCGTCCCGCCGACGCGACGCGCGAGCGAGATCGCGCCCACCTGGTCGGTCCCGGGCATCAGCAGAACGAACTCATCGCCACCCCAGCGGGTGACGACATCGACCGAGCGCAGGTTGGAGGAGAGCACCGACGCCACCCGCTTCAGCACCGCATCACCGGCCGCGTGACCGCGGGCATCGTTGACCTGCTTCAGCCCATCGACGTCAAGCATGATCACGCAGAACGGCTCCGGCGACCCTGCCGCGAGCCGCCGCTCCAGCTCGCGCTCGAACGCGCGGCGGTTCGCCAGTCCCGTCAGCGGGTCAGTCCGCGCGGTCGCCGCCAGCCGCTCGATCAGCCGAGCATTGAAGATCGACACGGCGGCCTGGTTGGCGAGGATCGTCATCAATCGCAGGTGGTCGCCGTTGTACTGATGCAAGCCGAGCTTGGCGGTGACGATGACGCCGATCAGGTTGTCCTCGAAGATCACGGGGAGCGCCAGCATCGATTCGTCGGTCTCCGACGTGCCCGGGACATGCATCGCCTTCGGATGCCGCACGGTATCACCGACGAGCGCCCCCTGCTTGGTCTCGGCGACCCAGCCGGTGATGCCCTCTCCGACCTGGACGGCCAGCGTTTCGGCGGTGACGCCGTCGTACTCCGGACGTTGCGTATCGCTGAAGTACACCGGTCGGAGCGTGCGGCCATCATCTTCGAGCAGGTAGACTCGGCACTGGTCATAGGGCAGCAGGGTCGTGATGGTGCGCCCGATGGTGTCGCAGATCTCGGGTACGCTGACCACGGTCGCCAGCTGCCGACCGAGCTGCTGGACCGCATCCAGGTGCTGGGTCCATGAGTGGTTCAGGGGTAGCTTGCGATCTTCGTGGAGTGCGCTCTCGACCGTCCCCGCCACCACGACCTCGCCGGATTCGATGACCTCGAGCAAGGCCCGCGCGACCTGAGGATCGAACTGGCGGCCGGCCTGGGCTCGGATCTCCTCCATGATCCACTCGCGTGGCCGGGCCCGTCGGTAGGGCCGGTCGCTGGCCATCGCCTGGAACGCGTCGCAGGCATGGATGATGCGGGCTTCGATTGGAATGCGCTCGCCGCCGAGCCGATCCGGGTAGCCTCCGCCGTCCCATCGCTCGTGCTCGGCGCGAATGATCGGTCGGATCCGCGCCAGGAACGGGACCGAGGCCACGATCCGTTCGCCGATCACGGGATGCTCCCGCATGACGGCCGTTTCCTCGTCATCCAGGGGTCCGGGCTTGTGCAAGATGTAGCCCGGCACGCCGATCTTTCCGATGTCATGGAGCAGCGCGCCGTACTCCAGAAAACGCAAGGTCTCTCCCTCGAGTCCGAGGCGGTGGCCGACCGCCTTGGCGAGCGCGGCGGTCTCACGCGAGTGCGCCTCGGTATGACGGTCCTTGGCGTCGAGGGCGGCCGCAAGCGCAGCGACGGTGGCCAGGTAGCTCTGTTCGAGCTCCTCACGCCGCTGCTCAGCCACCTGGTTCTCCGCGCGCAACGCCTTGCGCACGAGGCCCGGGACATAGGCACAAATCACCATCGACGCCGCCAGCAAGACCATGGAGCGGGCGTAATAACTGTCCCACCCCCAGACCGCGAGCGGCAGGGCAGCCGCGAGGATCGCAGTGACCAGCACGGCGACAGCCGTCTGGAATTCGAGAATCGACGCGGTGAAGACGACGATAACCAGGTACAGCACGGGTAAATGCGAGTGCGTGCCACCCGTGGCGAAGACACCGACGGTCAGCATCGCGATCCCAGCAAAAACCACCGGGACGAACCATCGGGCGGGGACCTCCGCCCATGGCAGCATCCAGCACACCACGCCCGCCGCGCAGGCAAGCGCCGTGATCACCCATTCCGTTGCGTAATTGACTCGCAGACCGGTTCCTAGATAGTCACTGGCCATCACAATGGTCGCTAGTCCCCAAAACGAGACCGCCGCTACCTTGAGCGTCGCACGATGCAGCCGCAGCGAGCCGTGGCGAGGCGTGGTCATGCTGGCGAATACAACGTCGCCTGCTGGAGCTTCCGTCGCCGGCAAGCCTCGATAGCATGAGGCCGGCATGTTCTGGACGTTTGTCGAGGCGACCCCAGCCGTGGGCGGATCGGTCCAGATCGACGGAAAAAAGGGACACCACCTTGCCCGGGTCCTGCGGGTCCGCCCGGGTGAGCACGGCATCGCGGTCTATGCCGGGCGCGAATATGAGGTAGAGGTTGCCGCGGTGGACGGTGCGCGCATCGATGCCCGTGTGCTCGGGGACCGGCCGGCTCGCGGAGAACCAACCACCACGATCAGGCTCTGGCAGGCGGTGCTGCCCAACCCCGATTTCGACGCCGTCCTCGAGGGGGGAACCGCCGTCGGCATCCGGCAGTTTGTCGCCGTCCAGGCAGCGCGTTCCATCGGCCGCCCCCCGGCCGGACGCCTCAGCCGTTGGGAGGCCATCGTCGAGTCCGCCGCCGAGCAGAGTCACCGCGGCGTGATCCCGACCGTGACCGGGCCGGTCACGCTCTCGTCGGCCCTCGCCCACGCAAGCGACAGCCGCTTGCTCGCGCTCGACCCGTCCGCCTCGCTACCACTGGCGCAGGCCATCGATGGCTCGGCGGCCTACACCATCGCGGTCGGCCCCGAAGGCGGTTGGACCGAGGAGGAGCTGGCCAGCCTGCAAGACGGCGGCGCCGTCGCGGTCAACCTCGGTCCACGCGTCCTGCGCGCCCGCCTGGCGCCGATCGTGGCCGCTGCTATCCTCGTCCAACGGTAATGAACGTCTCCATCCAAACGCTCGGTTGCAAGGTGAACTTCGCGGAGATGGCCGAGCTGGGCGACCGGCTGGCGCGTGCCGGTTTCACGGTGTCGGACAGCGACGAGCAGGCCGACATCTGCGTCATCAACAGCTGCACCGTGACCGCGCAGGCGGACCGAAAGCTGCGCACCCTGGTCCACGGCCTGCGACGCCGGCACCCGAAGGCGCACCTGGTCTTGACCGGCTGCCATGTCGACAACCCGAACCCGCGCGTGTCGGCGGTGCCCGACGTCGATGTCGCCTTCCCCAATGCGCGTAAACGCGAGATCTTCGATTACCTCGCGTCGACCTTCGAGCCGGCGGCAGGCGGCGGATCGACCACCTTTAGTCGGTCGCGCTACTTTCTCAAGGTGCAGGATGGCTGCAATCACCGCTGCACCTACTGCATCGTTTGGCGGACGCGCGGCGTCTCCCGCAGCGAAGAGGAAGCGGTGTTGATCGACCGCGCCCAGCAGGCCGTGGCCGAGGGCTACGGCGAGATCGTGTTGACCGGCGTCGACCTCGGGGCCTTCGGCCGCGACCGCAATCTGGGGTTCGCACCCTTCGTGCAACGGCTGCTGGACGCCATCGCGCCGGCGCGGCTTCGCCTGAGCTCGATCAACGCCAATGACATCACGCCCGACCTGGTCGAACTGGCCGGCGCGCCGCGCTTTTGCCGGCACCTGCACATCCCGCTCCAGTCCGGCAGCGACCGCGTCCTGAAACGCATGGGGCGCCTCTATCGCCGCCGGGATTATCTCGAGGTGGTCGCCGCGTTGCGCCGCCAATCGCCGGAGCTCGCCGTCACCGCCGATGTCATCGTCGGCTTTCCGGGTGAGACGGACGAGGACTTTGTTGATACCCAGGCCGTGGCGCGGGACGCAGGCCTTACCGGCATGCATGTCTTTCGCTATTCGCCACGGGCAGGGACGTCGGCCCCGCGACTCGGTCTCCCGGTGGACGACCCGCTCAGCCGCGAGCGCAGTCACCAATTGCAGCGTCAGGCGGACGCGCAACGGCGAGCCTACGAGGCTCGGTTCATCGACCGCGACCTGGAGGTGATCTGGGACCGGCGCCTCCCGCAGCAGATGCGGGGATTGAGCGACAACTACATCACGGTGCGCGCCCCCGCGCGCCACCAAACGTTGGGGTCGCTCGCCACCGTTCGTCCGCTGGCGCCGAGCCCTGACGGTCTTCTCTGCGGGTAAGCTTGGCCGATGGCCGACGACTGCCTTTTCTGCAAGATCTTTGCCCGCGAGATTCCAGCCACGGAGGTCTTCCGCGATGAAGAGATCGTCGCCTTCGAGGACATCCGGCCGGTGGCGCCGACCCACGTCGTGGTGATCCCCAAGGAGCACATTCCCACGGTTCACGACCTGCTGCCCGCCCAAGGGCCGATGCTGATCCGGATGTTTCAGGTCGCCAATCGGATTGCCGATGAGCGCAAGATCGATCGCGATGGTTACCGCCTGGTCGTCAACAAGGGTCCCCAGGCCGGACAGACCGTCTATCACCTCCACCTGCACCTGCTGGGTGGCCGCGTGATGTCCTGGCCTCCCGGCTGAACTGGCCCTGGCACGCGCTTGCGAAGCTATTGTCACACCGCTGTCGCAGCCTGACCGCGGCCTGAAGACGCGCGAAAGAGGGGTCGTAAGCGACCGGCGCTACCTTGGTCGCACATGCGCCTTCTCCCATGGCGTGCCGTCCAAGCGCACGATCTCGCTGCCGATCAAGCGAAGCTGCAGGCGCGGCTTGACAAGCTGACCGGCGGTGGCGCCACGCCCGAGGCGAGCGCGCCGATCCAGCCGGGACATACCGAGACGGAGCCGATCGCGCAGGATACGGTCTCCGTGTCCCCAGCGGCGCCGGCGGAGCCCGTCGTCAGCGCAGCGCCAACCAGCCCGACGCCCGCGGAGCCGGCGCTCACGGCAACAGCAACCAGCCTCATGCTTGTGGAGCCCGCCCTCACCGCAACGCCAACCAGCCTCGTGCTCGTTCAGCCCGTCGTCATCCCCCCGCTAACCAGCCTCCCGCCTCGCTTGCGCGACGAATCGGACCGTCGCCGCCGGCGGCGGTTCGGTTTCCTGCTCTTCTTCGCCGCACTGATCTTTATCTTCTTCGTGGTTCGGGCGATTCCCGCCGACTGGGAAATCGGGCCGTTCCGCATCGATGCCAGCGGAAGCGCCGCCGACTCGGCGGCGAGCATCTACTTCTCGGATGACCCACACGCGCCCTTCTGGCTGCTGGTCCCAACCTTCAACCTTCCGCCCCGTTTCTTCGCGGCCAGGCCGAATAGCACAGCGCGGCCGGTTGCGCTTGCGCCCACCAAAACCCCCACCTCAACGCCGTCGGGCAGCACGTCGCCCAGCACCAGCCCGTCGTCGAGCGCCTCGGCGTCGCCGAGTGGCAGCGCGACTCCCTCAGCGTCTCCGAGCGCGAGCCCGTCAGGGTCAGCCAGCCCGAGCGCGTCCCCCTCGGCCAGCCCGAGCCCGTCGCCTTCGGCCAGCCCGAGCGCGTCGCCGTCGCCGACGCCCACGCCCACGCCGACGCCCACCCCTACCCCGACGCCCACGCCCCCCCCCACGCCCCCGCCCACCCCCACCCCAACCCCGGCACCCACGCCAACGCCGACGCCTACACCGACGCCAACGCCGACGCCTACACCGGTCCCATTTGCCTTCACCGGCACACCAACTGAGATCGTGGCGTGGAAGGTCAACGGATCAAACAAGTGCAAGCTCGACACCATTACCGCCAATGGCGCCTTCCGCACCAATGGCGTCGGCGGAACCGTGACCTACCAGTGGATTCGCAAGGATAGCAATGGTACGCAGGTCCTGCCGCTGCAGTCGATCGTGGTGGCAGTAGGGGACAGCAGCGCGCACGCCGTGGCGGCGGACCAGTGGATCCCGGCCAGCAATGGTAGCGAGCAGCTCGTCTTCACGAACCCAGCCTTTGCGGTCGCGCCGCAGTCGTTCACCTGCCGGCCTTAGGCGGCGGTCTGCTGTTGGTAGCGGGCGATCGTTCCTGTCCCACTCCGCTTGGCGCGGAGCAGCGCCTCGTCCGCCCGCTGCAGTAACGTCTCGGGCGTCCCGCCATCCTCCGGGAAGACGGCGATGCCAATGCTGAAGGAGACTTCGACGTCGGTGCCACGAAGGGTTTGCCCCATCGAGTTGTAGATCTCCTGGATGCGCGAGGCGACCACCTTCGCCCCGGCGCCGTCCGCATCCGAGAGCAAGAGGACGAACTCATCGCCGCCAAACCGGAACGGCTCGTCGCCGACCCGGACCGCGAAACGGAGCAGGTTCGCGACTTCCTTCAAGAGCTCGTTCCCAACGCCGTGTCCCAGCCGGTCGTTGACCGCCTTGAAACCATCGACGTCCATCATCATCACCGCCATCCGGCGGCCGGCTCGCTGCGCGGGCCCCAGCCGGGACGGGAGTTGCTCCTGCAGCGCCCGAAGGTTCGGCAGCCCGGTTAGCTCGTCGACACGGCTCATCCGCATCAGTCGCCGGCGCTCGTACTCCCAGTTGTTGGTGAGCAGGGCGGCATAGCCATACATCAGCAGGTGGGTGAGGCCGTTCACGACGAGGCTGACTCCCTGGGCCCCACTGATCCCGATGCTGACCACCGTGACCGCCGCCGCGATCGTCAGCGCCAGCATGCGCGGAAGCAAAATCGCACCGGTGAGGACGATCAGGAAGTAGAGCAGGCGGAGGTCCAGCTCCCCGCCGATCCATCGCTCGAGGTAGGCAACGGCGGCCACCGCCGCCAGCAACATGGCGAGGGCCAGGATCCGGCGCACGCCGATCCCATTGCGGAGCAGGGGCCGTGTGAGATTCATGCCGCCACCGCAGCATGGATAACGAGCGGAGCGCGGGGTTAATTGCGGGCGGCGCCGGCCGGCGGGCGGCGCGCTTGGCGGACACCCTGGGTGATCCAGATCGCGACTAGCAGCACCAGTCCGCCGATCAGCACGACAACGGGATGGCCACAACCGCCAAGCGCCCAGGGGAGGGCCAGCGCCAACCCGCTCAGCGCCTCCCGGATCGGGACGCCGCGGCCGATGGGGGTGTCACAGGCGCGGCAGCGCCCGCGCTGCGCCAGGTAGCTGATCACCGGGATCAGTTCGTCCGCAGTCAGGCGGTGCCGGCAGGTGCGGCAGTGCGACGGTGGCCACAGCAGCGACTCCCCGCGAGGGACGCGATCGAGCACGACTTCGAAGAAGCTGCCCAGCGCCGCCCCGAGCGGAAGCAAGAAGGCTGCACCCAGCAGGTTGCACATGATGTCCATCAATGGCAGCTCCTGGCCAGCGTGCTGAGCCTCATCCCCTGATCATCGACGCCTACCTGCAGGTCTTGCTCGAACAGGTGGCGTCCGACCTGATCTTGACGGCGGGGGCCCCGCCCACCATGCGCAAGGACGGCGGCCTGGTGCCGATCGCGCCCGATCCGCTTCGTCCCGACCAGGTCGAGCAGATGGCTCGCGAGCTGCTCTCGCCCGAGCGCTGGGCGAGCTTCCAGGCGCGCGGTGACCTCGACTTCTCCTTCAACTGGAAAGGCATGGCGCGATTTCGGATCAACGCCTTCAGGCAGCGCGGGTCGGTCGCCATGGCGCTGCGACTGATTCCCTACCAGATTCCCAACTACGATCAGCTCGGCGTACCGATGGTGATCCGGGGCCTGACGCGGCTGCCCCAGGGCCTGATCCTCGTCACCGGGCCCACCGGCTCCGGCAAATCGTCGACCCTGGCCGCGATGCTGAATGACATCGTCATGACCCGCCCCTGCCATGTCATCACGATCGAGGATCCCATCGAGTATGTGTACCGGCATCAGCGCAGTATTGTCGAGCAACGCGAGGTCGGCGCGGACGTCGCAACCTTCGCCGATGGCTTGCGGGCGGCCTTGCGGCAGACGCCGGATGTGCTCCTGATCGGCGAGATGCGAGACCTCGAGACCATCGCCGCCGCGATCACGATCGCGGAAACCGGCCACCTGGTGCTGGCCACGCTTCACACCAACGACACAACGCAGGCGGTCGACCGGATCGTCGACGTTTTTGCCGCCGAGCAGCAGCAGCAGGTCCGCGTGCAGCTGTCCAACACGCTGGCGGCCGTCATCTATCAGCAGCTTCTGCCGCGCCGGGACGGGCCGGGCCGGGTTGCGGCCTTCGAGGTATTGCTCAACACGATCGCGGTTCAGAACCTGATCAAAGAGGGCAAGACGCGCCAGCTGCGCAACGTGCTCGAGACCGGCAGCAAGGAAGGCATGAACACCATGGATCGGAGCCTCGGGGAGCTGGTCAAGGCGGGCCTCGTCGACTTCAACATCGCCGCTGCGCGGACCCAACACCTCGACGAGCTGCGCCGCCTCGCCGCCTAGCGGCCTTCAGGCCGCCGCGCTTTCGCGCGTAGGAGGGCGGGCGTCGAATGCGGCCTGTACGCGTACACGAGGCCATCGTGACTTCGGCCGAGTGCGCAATGGGCCGCTGGACGACGCCATCGCCCGGTTCAGTTTGCCGCAGGTTTGCGCCGCTTGACGCGTTTGCTCCGGTCAGAGGGATTAGATGAAGCCGGCGCTTTCCACTAGCGAGGCGGCGCGCTGGCTCGGGATCAGTAAGTCGACACTGATCCGCGCGGTGAACCGCGGCGATATCCAGCCCGCCTTCCGGACACCGGGGCGGCACCTGCGCTTCACCCTCGACTCCCTGCGGGAGATCCGGCACCAGCTGGAGGCGCCGGTGAGGGCAGCCGTATGAGCGCCGTCGAGCGCCAGCCGGGCGCCCGGTTCGGCATGCGCCCCGAGAAACGGCTGGGCGAGCTGCTCCTCGAAAACGGCTTGCTGACCGCAGAGCAGCTGGAGGCGGCGCTGGCGGTGCAGCGGCGGGAGCGGCGACCCCTGGGGCAAGTGCTGCTCGCCCAGGGCCTGGTCGATGAGAAGGCGCTCGCCGGTGTGCTGAGCCTGCACTTCGACGTGCCGCAGATCGATTTCGCCAAGGCCCGGGTGGAGAAGGAAGCGCTGGCGCTGATTTCAGAGTCGTACGCGCGCGAGCACACCATCCTGCCGATCCGGGTCGACAAGGACGAGCTCGAAGTCGCCACCGTCGACCCGGGCGACCTGGCCCTCTTCGCCGAGCTCAAAGTGCTGACCCGCAAGCGGATCAAGCCGGTGCTCGGGGTCAAGTCGCAGATCGACCTGGCGATCACCCAGTCCTACAAACTGCGGACCGGTGACCGGCCCACGCTGGCGAACCGGCGCCTGGCGGAGGTGAAGCAGGACGCCCCCGTCGTTCAGATCGTCGACCTCATCATCGCCCAGGGCGCCGAAGAACGCGCCTCGGACATCCACATCGAGCCCCAACAGGATCACCTGCGGATCCGCTTCCGGATCGACGGCGTGCTGCACGACGCCACTAAGCTCCCGGCCACGCTGGCGGCGCCGATCATCTCCAGGGTCAAACTGCTGGCCAACCTCGACATCGTCGATCGACGGCACAGCCAGGACGGACAGATCCAAACGACGGTCGACGGACGACCGCTTGACATCCGGGTCGGCACCATCGAGACCATCTGGGGCGAAAAGGCGGTGCTTCGCCTGCTGGAACGGTCGCGCTCCATCCTTCGACTGGACACCCTGGGCTTTTCGACGGCCACGCTGAAAATGTTCCGCGGCCTGGTCCAGTCGCCCTACGGGATGATCCTCGTCACCGGCCCGACGGGAAGCGGCAAGACGACCACCCTCTACGCCGCATTGAACGAGCTCAACCGCGTCGAGAAGAACGTGATGACGATCGAAGACCCGGTGGAATACACCTTCGAGGACGTCAACCAGATCCAGATCAACCGGTTGGCGGGCATCACTTTTGCCAACGGGCTGCGGGGCATCCTCCGCCAGGACCCCGACGCCATCCTCGTCGGTGAGATCCGCGACAAGGAGACCGCCGAGATCTCGGTGCAGTCCGCGCTTACCGGGCACCTCGTGCTCTCGTCGCTGCATGCGACCGACGCCGTCGGTGCCATCTATCGCTTCCTCGAGATGGGCATCGAGTCGTTCATGGTGACGTCGGCGGTGATTGGCGTGCTCGCGCAGCGGCTCGTCCGTCGGAACTGCCCCGACTGCACAACCGTCTACGAGCCCTCGGCGGAGGAGCTCGAGTTCTACCGAGCGGTCGGTGGGCAGGGCCTCATCTTTCACCGTGGCACCGGATGTGCCCACTGCGTGCACACCGGGTTCCGCGGTCGCATCGGCGTCTTCGAGGTATTGCCGATGACCGACGGGCTCAAACGGCTCCTCGTGCGCGAAGCGCCGCACGAGGAACTCCGCCAGCAGGCGATCCGTGAAGGCATGACGACGCTACGTTCGGCGGGTGTGGCCCGGATCGACGAAGGGCTGACCACCATCGCCGAAGTCATCCGGTCCGTGCATGTCAGCGAGGGGAATAATGCCTAGCTACGCCTACAAGGCCTATACCGAGCGCGGGAAGAAACGGGAAGGTCGGATCGAGGCCGCCGGTACCTCCGACGCCGAGCAGGCCCTCTGGCTCGAGGGTCTCAAGATCGTCGAGCTCAATCCGGCGCCGCCGAAAAAGACGATGGCGGACTACTTTCCGTCCCTCTACCAGATCTCGCGACAAGACCTCATCCTCTTCACCCGTCAGCTCGCCACCTTCGTCGGCGCCGGCGTCGCGATGACCCGGGCACTGACGGTCATCGCGGAAGAGACCGCATCGCCGCTGTTCAAGCGCGTGATCCTGACCGTGCTCGACGACCTGGAGCGCGGACAGAATCTATCTGAGTCGCTTGTCAAAC
>VBHO01000249.1 GCA_005882045.1 Chloroflexota bacterium
TGATCGGCCAGGGCTTCCTCGACTGCGCCACGGCATGGAACGTCTCCAACGCGCAGGTCTTCGAGCTGGACGGCGGCCAGGATACCGACCCGAATGCGGTCTCCTTCGCCACCGGTTACAACCAGGTGATCTGGGGCACAGCGGCTGGCTCGGTGCCCGCGGGCACCACGAACAGCAAGGGCATGAAACTGGTCGCGGAGAAGGTTGCGCCCGGCTGGGACAATGCCCAGGGCCAGACCATCTTCCAGCAGCAGTACACCGCCAGCCTCGGCAACGCGGCCATCACCGTCCTCAAGAACAAGGGCGTCGGTCCCAACAAGGTCCCGACCACCGGACAGGATGCGACCGAGCAAGGCATGGCCAACGTTCTCAAGGGTTATCAGTGCGGATCGGTCTACAAGGCGGTTTACCTCGAGGCGCAGGACGCCGTCGCGCTCGCGACCATCCTGCGTGCCGGCCAGACGCCGCCGTCCGCCCTGCTCAACGGGACGACCTCGCCGCCATCCGGAACTGCCGGCAATCAGCAACCCGCGTCGCTGCTGGTGCCGATCTGGGTGACAAAGGACAAGATCAACTCGACCGTTATCAAGGACGGATTCGTCAAGAAGGATCAACTGTGCACCGACGTCGGTGCGTCCGTCTGCAGCGCAGCGGGCATTAGCTAGATCGATGTGGCGCCGCCGCTTCGGCGGCGGCGCCCACACCCCTCTCACCCGATAGAGTGACGTGGTGGGCCAGGTGATCAAAGAGTCGCCGATGGGCGAGCCACGGTTCAAGGCCCGGGGTGTCGACAAGCATTTCGGCCCGGTTCAAGCTTTGACCAAGGTGGACCTGGACCTCTATGCCGGACAGGTCACCGCCCTCTGCGGAGATAATGGCGCCGGCAAATCGGTCCTGACCAAATGCATCGCCGGCATCTACGAGATCGACCACGGGCAATTCTTCTGGGAGGGGACGCCGGTTCATATCCGGACCCCACGGGATGCGGCGCGGCTTGGGATCGAGACGGTCTACCAGGATCTGGCGCTCGCGGACAACCTCGACATCGTGCAGAACATGTTCCTTGGCCGCGAAGAGCTGCGAAGCGGCCTCCTCGACGAAGACGACATGGAGCGCGCCGCCAGCAAGACGCTCGCCGAGCTTCGCGTCACAACCGTGCGGTCGATCCGGCAGCCCGTGGCGTCACTCTCTGGTGGGCAGCGACAATCGGTGGCGGTGGCCAAAGCCGTGATGTGGAATTCAAAGCTCGTGATGCTGGATGAGCCAACGGCGGCGCTGGGCGTGGTGCAAACCAAGCAGGTGCTCGACCTGATCCGGCGGTTGCGGGATCGCGGGCTGGCTGTCATGGTGATCTCGCACAACCTCAACGATGTCTTCGAGGTGGCTGACCGGGTGGCCGTGGTGCACCTCGGCCGCATGGTGTCCCAGGGCCGCGCCACCGACTACGATCGGCAGACCGTCGTCGATTACATGACCACCGGTGCCTCGAGCCGCGCCGGGCAGCCAACAGGCGATGACGGAGCAAAAAGTGGCGCGCGCTGAAGCCCCCGAACAGGCGCCGGATCCAACCGCCGCGCTGGATGCGGCGACGATCGAAATGCCGCCGGAACTCGTTGCCCAATCTCTGGGCGAGTGGTTGCGCGCCTGGCTGACCCGTATCCGTAGCGGGGACAGCGGTGTCCTCCCCGTCATCCTCGCGCTGCTCATCATCACGATCGTCTTCCAGGCGATCAGCCCGAATCACGTCTTTCTCTCGGCGGGAAACCTCGTCAACCTATTCCAGCAGAGCGCGGTCTTCATGGTCCTGGCGATGGGTGAGATCTTCGTCATCCTCCTCGGCGAGATCGATCTCTCGATCGCGTACGCCGGCGGTGTCGGTGCCGCCGTCACCGTCCAGCTGGTGCAACCGGCCACGACGAAATGGCCCTGGTGGGCCGCCATCATCGCCGGGCTCCTGGTCTGCGCCGTGATCGGCGCGTTGCAAGGAAGCCTGATCACCCGGCTGCGCCTCTCATCCTTGATCGTCACGCTTGCCGGCCTGCTGATCTGGCAGGGGACGATGCTCATCATCCTGGGGCTGGCGTTCTCCGGTTACCCGAGCCTGGCCGGCCTCGACTCAAACCGTCAGGTCCTTTACAACCTCATGAATGGGACGATCGACCCGGTCATCAGCTGGATCGGGGCGGCGGTCATCGTCATCGCCATCGCCGCCTTGCTCTGGTTTGGCGACAGCCGCCGGCGCCGCAGCGGCCTGGTCGCGCCGCCGGTCAGCTTAACCATCATCAAGATTGCCCTGATCGCGCTCATCGCAATCACGGTGGTGGCGATCTGCAACGTCAATCGGGCCGCCTTCGGCACCCTCGCGGGCGTGCCCTGGGTCATTCCCATCGTCCTGGCCGTCTTCGGCCTGTGGATGGTGATTCTTCAGCGAACGAAGTTCGGTCGGTACGTCTACGCCATT
>VBHO01000091.1 GCA_005882045.1 Chloroflexota bacterium
CTTGTGGATCTCCCCGAGCAGGTCATCGATCTGACCGGTGGTCGGCCTCACCTCGACCGTCGGATCGACGAGACCGGTGGGCCGGATGACGACCTCGACCGTCTGCTGAGAGCGCTCTTCCTCGTACGGACCGGGGGTTGCCGTGACGTAGACCACCTGTTGTACCTTGCGTTCCCATTCTGCAAACGTCAGCGGCCGGTTGTCGAGGGCGGAAGGCAGCCGGAAGCCATAGTCGACCAGGGGGATCTTGCGTGACCGGTCGCCGCCGTACATGCCGCCGATCTGCGGAACCCCAACGTGGGACTCGTCGACCACGATCAGGGTGTCCTTGGGAAGGAAGTCCATCAACGTGTACGGCTCCTGCCCCGGACGGCGGCCGGTGAGGTGCCGGGAGTAGTTCTCGATCCCGGCGCAGCTGCCGGTCTCCCGCATCATCTCCAGGTCGAACATGGTTCGCTGCCGGAGTCGCTGGGCTTCCAGCAGCTTCCCCTGGCTTTCGAACCAGGCGACACGTTCCTCGAGTTCGTCGTTGATGGCGTCGAGGGCCCGCAGGAGTTTCTCCCGTGGCGTGACGTAGTGCGTCGCCGGGAAGACCTGGAACGCCTCGACCTCGCCGATGATCTCGCCGGTCAGCGGGTCGAGTTGGACGATCCGCTCCACCTCGTCGCCGTTGAACTGGATCCGAGTGGCGATCTGGTCGTACGACGGCTGGACGTCAACCGTGTCCCCGCGTACCCGGAAACGCGACCGCCCGAAGTCGACGTCGTTGCGCTGGTACTGCAGGTTGGTCAGTTTGCGAAGAAAAATATCGCGGCGAAACCCCTCGCCGGCATGGATCTCAACCGACTCGCCGAGGTAATCCTCGGGCGACCCGACGCCGTAAATGCACGACACGCTGGCCACGACAATGACATCGGGTCGCGTCAGCAGCGCTCGGGTGGCGGATTGCCGCAGCCGATCGATCTCGTCATTTCGGGATGAGTCCTTCTCGATATAGGTATCGCTCCGGGGGTTGTAAGCATCCGGCTGGTAGTAGTCGTAGTAGCTGACGAAGTACTCGACGGCGTTCTGGGGGAAAAAGGACCGGAACTCGCTGCAAAGCTGGGCGGCCAGCGTCTTGTTCGGCGACATGACGAGCGTCGGCCGCTGGATCTCCTGGATCATCTGGGCGACGACCATCGTCTTGCCGGAGCCGGTCACGCCCTGCAGGACCTGGTGCTTTTGGCCCTTATCGACCCCTTCGGCAAGCTTCCGGATAGCCTCCGGCTGGCCCCCCGCTGGGGAAAACCCAGCCGTAAACGAGAACTTTGGCACGTCTTAATTGTAGGTTCGGGGCGCGGCAACTTAAACCGGTGTAACCGCTGAGGGGCTTAGTCTTCGATGGGAGCGTGGCCTGGGTTCACGGTGCGTTTGCGTTCCAGGTAGGCGATCAGACCAAAGAGCAGCGTCAGGCCCAGGAGCAGCCCACCAACGGCGTCCGAGAACCAGTGCCACCCGAGGTAGATGACCGCGTAGCCAACCAACAAGACAACTAACACCAGTACCGGGCTGAGGCGCGAGCTGTCGCGGCCGAACAGCTCCCAGCGCTCCGCGAGATAGAGCACCAGGCCATAGGCGATCGTCGCGCGCAGCACGTGGCCACTGGGAAACGAGTACTTGCCGACGTGGTGGCCGAGCGAGGGCAGAATGTCCGGAAAGCGCTGCAAGGCCTCTCCAGGGGCCACGCTGGGAACGATGAGCTTGCCCAGCCATTCGAGCCCGGATGCGACCAGGATCACGGCCACCGGTAGCACCGCCAGCAGGCGCAAGCCACGAAAGAGGGCCAACCCGAGCAGGCCGGCGACCACCAGCGTCAGCTCGATGCTGCCGAGGTAGGCGAAGATACCGAGCCCAAGGTCCTGGCCGTAGCTGCCGCGGCCCTGCAGGTAGTGCGTCAGCCTCAAGTTCGGCCGCTCGAAAACGCCGACGCTGACCAGCAACGTGATCAGGAGAAATCCGGCACCGAAGATACCTGCCGTGATCATCAGCCGGCGGCTGAGAATCGGCCAGCGAGGTCGGGTCAGCGTTGGCACTTGCGGCAGTAGACGGTGCCGCGGCCGGCCAGGCGGGCGCCCTGCAATGGCGTCCCGCATTTTACGCAGGGCTCGCCGCTTCGTCCGTAGACGAGCAGCTTCTCCTGGTTGCCCCCGCGGACGCCAAAGGCGTCGACGTAGTTGATGATCGACGAGCCTCGTGCCGCAATGCCGTTTTCCAGTACCTCCTGGATCGCCGAGTAGAGCGCCCGGCGTTCACGCGCGGTGAGCCGATGCGTCCACCGGCTAGGACGGATTCCGGCCCGAAAACATGCCTCGTCGGCGTAGATATTGCCCACCCCGGCCAGGAACGACTGATCGAGCAAGGCCGATTTGATCGGCCGCCGGCGCGACGTGACGATGCTGTCGAATTCGGCTTCGGTCAGATCGCCGTGGATCGGCTCCGGGCCGAGCCTCGCCGGGAAGGCGCGGCCGGCGACAAGCTCATCCTGGGTGCCGAGCAGCAACCGCCCGAACTGCCGGGGGTCGTCATAGCGCAACTCCAGTCCACTATCGAGCAAGGCACGGAAGTGCGTGTGCTTGACGGGCGTCTCTTCCGGTTCCCATACGCGTAGATGCCCGGTCATCCCGAGGTGGACAACCAGACGTTCACCGTCGTGATCCAGTGGCATGACGAGATACTTGCCGCGCCGCTCGACCGACCTGATCGTTCTTCCGCGCAGGTTGCGAACGAACTTGGTTGGATTGGGATAGCGCACCAGTCGCCTGCGAATCGCTGGATCGCGGGTTAATTGCACCGACTCGATACGGCGGCCGGCGAGCTGCGGGCGGAGGTCTCTGACGATGGTCTCAACCTCGGGAAGCTCGGGCACTCAGGCTTTGGCGGCAACCAGCCGCACCCGCTCCATGTCTTGCCAGTTTGGACCGAGCTTCAGATCCACCTGCAGCGGCACCTTCAGTGGATACGCCGTCGCCATCAGGTCGGGGACGACTTCGATCAGACGATCGCGTTCGTCCGGCGGGACTTCGAAGACGAGTTCGTCGTGCACGGTCAGGATCATGCGGCTGGCAAGACCCTGCTCATTGAGATACCCGTTGAGCCTGATCATGGCCAGCTTCATGATGTCGGCGGCGGATCCCTGCACCGGCATGTTGATGGCGATCCGCTCAGCGCCCTGGCGCAACATGCGGTTTGGCGATCGAATGTCCTGGATGTAGCGCCGGCGATGCAGCACCGTCTCGACGTAGCCCTGCTCGCGGGCCTGGATCTTGATGCCTTCGAGAAATTCGCGCACCCGGTTGTAGGCACGGAAGTAGGCGTCGATGAACGCCCGCGCCTCTTCCGTCGACATGCCGGTGTCGCGCGCAAGGCCGAAGTCGCTCAGGCCATAGAACAGCCCAAAGTTCACGACTTTAGCCAGGCGGCGCTGGTTCGCCGTGACCTGATCCTGCGGGATGCCGAAGACTTCGGCCGCCGTCCGCGCATGGATATCCTCGCCACGGGCAAAGGCGTCGACCAACACCGGATCGTCGGTCATATGCGCCAGGACACGCAGTTCGATCTGCGAGTAGTCGGCCGAGAGCAAGATGTCGCCGGGCCGGCTGGGCACGAAGGCACGCCGGACCTTCTGCCCAACTTCCGTCCGAATCGGGATGTTCTGGAGGTTGGGGTCTGAGGACGACAGCCGGCCGGTCGCGGCGATGGTTTGATTGAAGCTCGTGTGCACGCGCTTGGTGCGCGCGTCGACCAGTAAGGGCAGGGCGTCGACGTAGGTGCCCTTGAGCTTGCTCAGCTGTCGAAACTCCAGGATCTTGGCGACCACCGGGTGCTGGTCGCGCAAGCCCTCGAGCACGTTCGCGTCTGTCGAGTAGCCGCTTTTCGTCTTGCGCCCGCCCGGCAGGTTCAGGTCTTCAAAGAGAAACCGGGCCAATTGCTGCGGCGAGTTGACGTTGATCGGCCCGTGCGCCACGTCGGCGATCTCCTGGTCCAGACGCTGTAACTGCTCGTACAGCTCGCGCGACACCTGCTGCAGGTAGGGCAGGTCGATCGCCACGCCGGCGATCTCGATCTCGGCCAGCACCGGTACCAACGGCATTTCAAGATCGCGAAATAACTCCGCATTGCCCAGGCGGTCGAGCTCCGACTCGAGTCGCGGCGCCAGCTCCAGCATCACGCGCATCCGATCGCCGAAAAATGCGGCGGCCCGCATGACGTCGACCTGGTCGCAGGTCATCGCCGTCTTGCCGCTGCCGAACAGGGCCTCGCGCCCCTCGATCGAGCGATGCAAGACGTCCGAGGCCAGTGCCTCGAGGCTCGGCGAACGGACACCGGAGTTGAGGAGATACGCCGCTACCAGGAGGTCCCAGTCGGCGCCGCGGAACTCGATCCCATGGGCACGGAGCGCCAGGTAATCGGCCTTCTGGTTGAAGCCCAGCTTCGACGGCGTGGCGCTCTGGAGACTGGGAGCAAAGCGCTGCAGAACATCACGCACCTCGAGGCACCGCTCTTGCTCGTGCGCCACCGGCACGTAAAAGATGTCGCGTTCGTTCAAGCCGACGACGAGGGCGGCGATCCGACCGTGTCTCGGCACATCGTCGAGCGTCACGACCTGGAAGCTGACCCGATCGGCCGCGGCAAAGGCGGCCACCAGTCGCTCGAGCTCGGCGGGTTCGCGGACGACCGTGACGACCTCGCTCGAGGGGGTCTCAAGCGCCAATGTCGACTGCGCGGGTTGCCGCACCGGCTCTCCGTCCAGGGGAAGCCGGCCCTGCTCTCGCGCCGGCGGCGCGAAGATCGGTGGCGCCGACATGGTGCTGCCGTCGCTCCAGGTGGTCGGCACTCGCGCCGCAAGGCTGCGGAAGCCCAGGTCCGCCAGGATGGTGCGGGCCGCATCCGGCCGATAATCCGTGGCCGAGCCGTGGCTTAGATCGAGTTTCACGTCGACGTCGAGCAGGATGGTCGCCATCTTCTTGCTCAAGAGGGCTTGCTCCCAATGCTGATCAAGCAGCTTCTGGACCTTGGGCGGGGTGACATTGGCGCGGTTTTCGACGAGGCTCTCGACCGAGCCGAATTCTTGGATCAACTTGATGGCGGTCTTTTCGCCGATGCCGCGAATGCCCGGGATGTTGTCCGAGACGTCGCCCACCAGCCCCTTGAGATCGACCGTCTGGATGGGCTCGAGGCCGTAGCGCTCGCGGACCCGATCGGGCGTGTAGAGAATCGTCTCCGACACGCCCCGCTTACTCGTCAGCACAAAGACGTCCTCATTGACGAGCTGTAACGCGTCCAGGTCGCCGGTCACGATCGTGCTGTGCAAGCCCTGCTCGCGGGCCTGCCTCGCCAGGGTGCCGATCACGTCGTCCGCCTCGACCCCCTGGACTTCGTAGATGGGGATGCCAAAGGCCCGAACGATGTCGCGGGTCAGGGGAAACTGCGGCGACAGCTCGGGCGGGGTCGGCCGCCGGGTCGCCTTGTATTGCGCCAGCTCCTCGTGCCGGAACGTCCGGCCGCCCAAATCGAACGACGCCAGCACATAGTCCGGGTGCTCCTGGAGGGCCAGCAAGAGCATCGAGGTGAAACCGTAGGCCGCGTTGACCATCTTGCCGTCCCGGTCGGTCAGCGATGGCAGCGCAAAAAAGGCCCGGTAGACCAGAGAGTGGCCGTCGATAAGAACCAGCCGAGGCCTCTGTTTTGGCTCGTCCTGTGGCGCTGTCACGATCAAAGTTTAGGCGCGCTGGAATCTCGCAACCGTTGTCTTTCTCTTAAAAACCCGATGATAAGATAGGCTCGAATTCAGGATGGCTAAATTCGTCGAAATGCAAGTCGACTCCATCCGTGTCCACATGCCCAGCGGGCAGCACGTGGTGATCCTGAAAGAAAAAGAAACAGACCGGTACTTGCCGATCTGGATTGGCATTTATGAGGCGAATGCGATCGCCCTGAAGATCACTGGCATCACCCCAGAGCGGCCGATCACGCACGATCTGCTGGCAAACATCTTGCAGAGTGCCGAGATGCGCCTGAAGAAAATCCAGGTGACGTCATTGACGAACGAAGTCTTCTTCGCGCGATTGTTTCTCGCCGTGAACGGTAAGGAAGTCGAGATCGACTCCCGGCCGAGCGACGCGATCGCGCTAGCCGTGCGGATGACCTGCCCGATCCTGGTGTCGCAGGACGTGCTCGACAAGGCCGGCGTCTTCCCCGAAAAAGAAGAGGAAGAAGAAGACCGGCTCTCCATCTTCAAAGAGCTGATCAACAGCATGGACCTGCCCGACCTCGAGGGCCCGCCACCCGAGAAGTCCTAGCCGCGGGCTACTTGATCGTCACCGGCAGTTCCGCGAAGAGGGTCACCCCAGAGCCGTCGGTTGCCGTCCAGGTCGCGGTAAGGGTGTAGCTTCCCGAAACCGGTGCCGGCAGGCGCAGCGCCGCGATCGAGTAGGTGCCTTCGAACCCGATGCTGTCCGTGTTCGTAAAGGTTTCCGACGAGATCGGAAGCTCCACACCGTAGCTGCCGCGCCGGAGCACCAGATGTATTTGTCCGACGTTACTCGACGGGTCGCCACTCATCGTTCCATCCACGACCATCCAACCGTCCGTCGCGTAGGTGGGGGCGTTGGTCATCAAGCTCAGCCGACGCGCATTGTTGCGAGGGTCGGTGACCGTTACCGTGTTTTTCGCTGCAAATGCCCTGCTGCTGTCAGCCGGGATGTTGTCAGAGTGTGTCGTCGGGGCGGCAGCGCCTCCCTGGCTGAGCTGGGGCGGACCGTAGGCGAGACGTCCGCTGGTCTTGCTCGCCGGGGCGGCACTGCTGGTGCCGGCTGGGCTAAAGGGCACATGCGTCACGCCGAAAACGATGATCAGCATGGCGGCCGCAACCCCGCCAATCCAGCCGGCTACCGGCGCCCAGCGCAACGACTCGCGCGGTTTTGCTGGGATCGTGAACGTCCGTGTCGGCGTCTCCATCGGCAGCGCGCGGATCGCGTACGCCGTCTGGCGCAGCCCATCAAGGCGGGCCTGACAGTCCGCGCAACCGGCGACGTGCTCGGCGACTCGCGCCCTGGCGTCGTCGTCCAGCTCGTGGTCGAGATAGGCCGATAGCTCTTCGAGCGTCGGCTCGGTAGGAATGCGCGGTTCACTCGGCATGGGCATCCTCCCGGGTCGACGGAAAGAAATCCGGATACCGCTGCAGGTGCTCCTGGACCTGCGCGCGTGCGCGTGCGATCCGGGACTTCACGGTCCCCAGCGGCACGCCCAGGACGCCGGCGATCTCGTCGTACGCCATGCCGTTGACGTCACGCAGGATGATCGCCAGGCGCATATCGTGATCCAACGCCTCGATACTTTCGCGAACCAGCCGGTTACGCTCGCTCGCCTCGGCACGCTCCTGCGGATCCGGGGTCAGGATGCCGAGGCCAATGACTTTGTTGGATTCTTCGTCGGGCATCTCCCCGTATCGCCGGCCGCGCCGGAAATGGTCGTAACACAGATTCGCCGCGATCTGGAAGAGCCAGGATTTGAAAGGCGCGTCGCGCAAGGTGCGGATCTTTTGCCAGGCGCGCGTAAACGCTTCCTGCGCGATGTCGGCGGCATCGTCCGGCCCGCCGACCATCCGCAGCGCCATGTTGTAGAGCGGCACCTGGTACTGCATCATCAATTGGGTAAACGCCTCTGGATCGCCCCGGCGGGCCCGGCCCACCAGGTCGCGATCGTCCATTTAGCGATTCCTGCCTTTAGACGCAACCATGGCTAATAAGTTCCCAACGCACATACTCGGATATACTCGCCGGGCCTCGCCGGAGTGTCGGAATGGTAGACGAGGGCGCCTCAAAAGCGCCTGGGCGTAAGTCCGTGTGGGTTCGAGTCCCTCCTCCGGCAGTTCGCTTCTAGCCCTCGGGCTCGCCACTCTCGGTCCATTTCGGCTGCCCCTCGTGGGCCGGATACCGATTGACGGCCTCGCGGGTGCCTACCATACTGCGCCGGCAGGGTGAGAACGGAACTTTTCGCTCCCGTGGGCGTCTTACTGAGCGAGATGCGTCTCCGGGGGTGGCGCCTGCCCGCGCGGATCGGCCTCGCTGCCGTGCTGACCGCGCTCGCCCTCCCGATCGCCGCTGTCCCGGTTCAGGCGGCCAGCAACCCCCTCGCGCTGACCGTCCACGTCGGATACCAGGACGTCGTCAAGACTGGCGGCTGGATGCCGGTCACGATCGACGCCCGGAACAGCGGCGCCAGTGTCGACGGCATGCTCGAGGTCCAGGAATCGCTAAACGCCCAACCCGGGGTGAGTGGCTTCACCATCTACGAGGCGCCGATCAGCCTGGCCAGTGGCGCGAGCAAGCGGGTGCGTCTCTACCTGGTGGAGAACACCACGGGAGCGAGGATCACGGCCCGCATCACGCAGCAGGGTCGGGTCGCTGTTTCACAGGACTCGGCCAGTGGCGCCACCACGTCGGCACTGATTGGTGTGCTGTCGGATCAGAGCACCGCGCTCGACGACTTCGCCGCCATCCATCCGGGTGGCGTCGCGGCCCGCGTCGTGCATCTGCGTGCCGACGACATTCCCGATTCGTCGATTCCTTTGCGATCCTTCGACATCCTGGTGATCGACGATTTCGCCACCGATAGCCTGACGGCGGGCCAGCGCGCCGCGATCGCCGATTTTGTGACGACCGGCGGCGACCTGCTCGTCGGTACCGGGGCCGCCTGGCGCAAGACGCTCGCGGCCCTTCCGCCTGCGATCCTGCCGATGCAGGTCACCGGGACGATGGTGATCGATAGCACGGCCGTCGGCGGATCTGCGGTTGAGGTCGCGACCGGGACAGTCACCAACGGGCTCCCCTGGTTGAGCGACGCCGGTCAGCCGCTGATCCTGGAGCGCGCCTATGGCGCCGGGGTGGTCACGATGTCGACCTTTGATTGGAACCAGCAACCAGTCGCAGTCGCGACTGCCAGCCGGACCATCCTCCGCCAGGTCATGTCTCGCGCTTTCTTCGGGCAGGCAGGCACCGCGCAGAACGTTCCCTATGCCGTGATGGGACCGGCGCCGATGGGTTTCGGTACCCAGGCGTCGA
>VBHO01000092.1 GCA_005882045.1 Chloroflexota bacterium
ATCATCGAGAAATGCCTGGTCGCCGCCCGCGCGCGGGATGCAGCCAAGCGCGCCCGCGAGCTGGTACAGCGCAAGTCTCTGCTCGAATCATCGACCCTGCCGGGCAAGCTGGCCGATTGCTCGGAACGCGATCCTGCGTTGTGTGAGATCTACCTGGTCGAGGGCGATTCCGCCGGTGGCTCCGCCAAAGGCGCGCGGGACCGCCGCTTCCAAGCCATCCTGCCGCTGCGCGGCAAGATCCTCAATGTCGAGAAGGCCCGCGAGGACAAGATCCTCACCTCCGAGCAGATCCGTAACCTGATCACGGCACTCGGCACGGGCATCGGCGAGAAATTCGATATTGGAAAGCTGCGATATCACCACGTCTTGATCATGACCGACGCTGACGTCGATGGTTCGCACATCCGTACCCTGTTGCTTACGTTTTTCTTCCGGTACATGCCCCAGGTAATTACCGGGAAATACCTCTACATCGCCCAGCCGCCGCTCTACAAGATCACCCGTGGCAAACAGATCTCGTACGCCTACACCGACGAGCAAAAGAACCGCAAACTGTCGCAGATGGATGGGAAACCGGAGGTCGCGCGCTACAAGGGTCTCGGTGAGATGAATCCCGAGCAGCTCTGGGAGACCACCATGAATCCGCAGAACCGCATGCTGCTGCGGGTCGAGATCGAAGACGCGGTCGAGGCCGACAAGATCTTCGACGTCCTGATGGGCACCGAAGTGGATCCACGCAAACGCTTCATCCAGACGCACGCCAAGACCGTGCGCAACCTGGACGTCTAGTCGCTCCTTAGCCGGGCGGGGTCTCATGAAAATCGCGCTTGACGCTATGGGCGGTGATTTCGCCCCGCAACAGGTGGTGGCGGGCGGTGTCCAGGCCCATCGCGAGCTGGGCGTCGAGGTCATCTTCGTTGGCATCAAGGAGAAGGTGGACGCCGCGCTGGCCGCGTCGGGAGCCGGGAAATGGGCGGAGATCGAGGATGCGCCCGAGGTGATCGCCATGGACGAGCATCCGGCGCAAGCGGTTCGAACGAAGAAGAACTCGTCGATTGTCCGGGCCTGCACGATGGTCGAGGATGGTCGGGCCAACGGCTTCGTCAGCGCTGGAAACAGCGGGGCGGTGATGGCGGCGGCCCTCTTCGGGCTGCACCGCATCCCCGGCATCGACCGGCCGGCGATCGGCTCCATCATCCCGACCGCAGGTGGAAAACACTGCTTCCTCCTCGATGTCGGCGCCAACCCGGATGCCAAGCCGGAGCACCTCGTCCAGTACGCGCTAATGGGGAGCATTTATGCCCAGAAGTTGATGGGCCTACAGACGCCAACCGTGGCGCTGCTCAGCAATGGCGAGGAAGCCGGCAAGGGCAACCAGTTAGTTCAGGCGAGCGAACCACTACTTCGCGCCCTACAAGGCATCAACTTCATCGGCAACATCGAAGGCAAGGACATCTTCAAAGGCAAGGCCGACGTCGTGGTCACGGACGGCTTCAGCGGCAACATCCTGATCAAGACCGCGGAGGGCGCCGCCGAGTTTGTCTTCCAGAGCATGCGTGACGCGGTGCAGGGCGACCCGCTGGCGACGCTCGGCGGGCTCCTGATCCGTCCCAAGCTCCGGGCGGTCCGCCGCCGCGCCGATTGGCGCGAGTTCGGCGGGGCCGTGCTCCTGGGCGTCAATGGGGTGGCGGTGATCGCCCACGGCCGCTCAGATGCCCGGGCAATCTACAACGCGGTCCGGGTAGCGCGCGATGCCGTCGACCGGCAGGTCGTCGCGACGATTGCAGCAGCAGTCCCATCCATGACTAGTCAGCCGCAACAATCGGCGCCTAAATCGGCGCCTTTCGTAACATGACGGCATGGGAGGCAATGGGGTCCGTCCGGAGAATCGCGTGGTCGTGACCGGCATGGGTGTGCTGGCACCGAACGGGAACAACCTTGCCGAGTTCTGGGACAGTTTGATCGAGGGTCGGTCTGGACTTGGGATTGCGACGTCGTTTGACGTCTCGGACCTGCCCGTCAAGACGGTGGCGGAGCTGAAGAATTTCGATCCGCGCAACTACATGGATTTCAAAGAGGCGAAGCGCATGGCTCGCTTCAGCCAGGTTGGGGTGGCCGCCGCCAAGATGGCAATCGACCAGTCGGGCCTCGAGTTGGCAAAAGAGGACCGCACTCGGATTGGCTGCGAGCTCGGCACCGGGATTGGCGGCTTCAAAGAGATCTCGGAAGAGATCGAAGCCTTTGCGCTTCGCGGGGAGCGCGGCCCGGACCGTATCTCACCCTTCTTCGTCCCGCGAGTGATCCCCAACATGGCATCCTGCCAGATAGCGATCCAATTTGGCCTCGAGGGCCCGAACAATACTGACACCACCGCCTGCGCGGCGTCGACGCAGGCGCTGGGCAACGCCTTTCGCGTCCTGCAACGCGGCGATGCCGACGTCATGCTCGCCGGCGGCGCCGAAGCCAATCTCTGCCGCTTCGGGCTGGCCTCGTTCGCCGCAATGAAGGTTCTCTCGACCCAGTCGGAGGACCCGATCAAGGCCAGCCGGCCTTTCGATGCGCAGCGTGACGGCTTCGTTCCGGGCGAAGGCGCCGGCATGTTGGTCCTGGAGACGCTCGAGCATGCCCAGGGCCGCGGGGCCGAGATCTACGGCGAGATCATCGGGTTTGCCGTCACCGACGATGCCTTTCACATCGTCATGCCGGAAGAGGATGGCGACGGTCCCGCCCGGGCCATGGCGAAGGCGCTCGAGGATGCCCACATCGGCCCGCAGCAGATCGATTACATCAACGCCCATGGCACCTCGACGCAGTTGAACGACAAGTCGGAGACGGCGGCCATCAAGCGGGTGATGGGAGACCGGGCCAAGCAGATCCCGATCTCGAGCACCAAGTCGATGATTGGTCACCTTCTAGGCGCCGCAGGTGCGGTGGAGGCGATCGCCTCCATCCTCAGCATCAACCACGGGATCGTGCATCCGACCATCAACCTGGAGCATCCCGATCCCGATTGCGACCTCGACTATGTTCCCAATGAGCCGCGTCGCCACGAAATCCGGGTCGCCATGTCGAATTCCTTCGGCTTTGGCGGCCAGAATGCCTGCATCGTCCTGAAACGCTTTGACAACAACTAAAAGCAACACCTTCCGCGTAGGGGTCTAAATGGAACCACTGAACATCGGTACCGTCTTGCCGCTGCAGCTCGAAAACGAGATGCGCTCGAGCTACATGGACTACGCGATGAGCGTCATCGTCAGCCGGGCGCTGCCCGACGCTCGCGATGGGCTTAAGCCCGTCCATCGCCGCATCCTCTACGCGATGCAGGATCAGGGCATGACCCCGGGCGCCCGCTACCAGAAGTGTGCGGCGATCATCGGCGAGGTGCTCAAGCACTACCACCCGCACGGCGATCAGTCCGTGTACGACAGCCTGGTGCGGCTGGCGCAGGATTTCTCACTGCGCTATCCGCTGGTCGATGGTCAGGGTAACTTAGGCTCGATCGATGGCGACTCGGCGGCTGCCTACCGGTACACGGAGGCGCGGCTGGCCCCGATTGCCGCCGAATTGCTCGTCGACCTGGAGAAGAACACCGTCGACTTCGGCGACAACTACTCCGCGACACGGCAGGAGCCGCTCGTGCTGCCCGCCCGCCTGCCCAACCTGATGATCAACGGCTCATCGGGGATCGCGGTCGGCATGACGACCAACATCCCGCCGCACAATCTCGGCGAGGTCTGCGACGCCGAGATCTACCTGATCGAGCACCCCGACGCGACCACCGAGGACCTGATGAAGATGGTGCGTGGCCCCGACTTCCCCACCGGCGGCATCATCATCGGGCGCGAAGGGATCGCGGCCGCCTACGGCACCGGCCACGGGCGGCTGATCGTGCGGGCACGCCACACCTTCGAGGAGGCCAAGAACGGCCGCGAGCGAATCATCATCACCGAGATTCCCTACATGGTCAACAAGGCGACGCTGGTCACCCGGATCGCGGACCTGGTCGGCGAGCGGAAGCTCGAAGGCATCGCCGACCTCAACGACGAATCAGATCGACAGGGCATGCGCATCGTCATCGAGCTGAAGAAAGATGCGCGGGCGCTGACCGTCCTCAACAACCTCTACAAGCACACCGCTTTGCAGACGACCTTCGGGGTGATCTCGCTGGCGCTGGTGGACGGGCGGCCGGTGGTCCTCAACCTCAAGGCGCTGCTCCAGCATCACATCGATCACCGTCGCGACGTCCTGACGCGCCGGACCCGATACGAGCTCGAGCGTGCGCGCGAACGGGCTCACCTCCTCGAAGGCCTCAAGATCGCCCTCGACAATCTGGACGCCGTCATCAAGACGATCCGTGAGTCGCAAGACGAGAAGACCGCCCAGGACCGCCTGCAGGAGCGCTTCAAGCTCTCCGAGCGGCAATCGAAGGCCATCGTCGACATGCGGCTCGGCCGCCTCACCCGCCTCGAGCGCAACAAGGTGATGGAGGAGTACGAGGAGATCATCAAGCGAATCGCCTACCTCGAGGACCTCCTGCAGCATGAGGCGAAGATCATGCTGCTGATCAAGGACGACCTGACGGAGCTCAAGAAGAAGTACGGCGATCCCCGTCGGACCACGCTCGACTTCCAGGGCTCCGTCGAGCTCAACGAAGAAGACCTCGTCCCCAAGGAAGACGTCGTGGTCACGCTAACGCATCGCGGCTATGTCAAGCGGGTGCCCGCGACGACCTACCGGCCGCAACGCCGCGGCGGCAAGGGCATCCTCGGCGCGGCCCGCGTCGAGTCCGATTTCGTCGAGCACCTGGCGATCGCGTCCACGCACTCCGACATGCTGTTCTTTACCAACCACGGTTCGGTCTTCCGGTTGCGGGTCCATGAGATCCCCGATGTCAACCGGCAGGCCAAGGGGTTGCCCGCGGCAAACCTGATCGACATCGACCCCAAGGACAAGATCACCGCCGTCATTGGCATCACCGACTGGGCGGAGGACCGCTATCTCGTGATGGTGACCAAGCAGGGCACCATCAAGAAGACGCCGGCGCGGCTCTACAGCCAGGTTCGGCGCAATGGCTTGATCGCCATCAACCTCACGGAAGGTGACGAGCTGAACTGGGTCAAGCTGAGCGCAGGGTCGGATGAACTGATCATCGCCACGACGGACGGCAAGGCGGTCCGCTTCAGCGAAAAGCAGGTGCGCCCGATGGGTCGGGATACCACCGGCGTGCGCGGCATCACGCTACGCAAGGACGCGCTGGTGGCCGGCTTCGACATCGTCCGCAAGGATGCGCACTTGCTGGTGGTCTCCGAACGCGGCTACGGCAAGCTCACGCCGCTGGAAGAATATCCCGCCCACTCGCGTGGCGGCCAGGGCGTGTACACGATGGCGGTCACGGAGCGCACGGGTCCCCTCGTCGGGATGCGGGTGGTTGTCAATCCCGAAGAGGAGCAGCTGATCGTCATCTCCGAGGGCGGCCAGGTGATTCGCACCCCGATCGAGAACATCCGGGTGGCCGGCCGGCAGACGCAAGGCGTGATCATCATGCGGCTCGATGAAGGCGATACCGTCGCCACCATCGCGGGCGTCGGAGGAACCGAGGAGGCCGAAGAGTAACACTCGCAGCCGTCGGCATCGCCTGCGCCGGTGTCGGCCTGGTCCTCCTAGTCTTTGCGACCGTATCGGTGTGGCGCGCTTACCGCAAGGCGTCGCGCCGGGCAGCCGAGCTATCGATCTACGCGAACCAGCAGGCGATCGAGCTGGAGCAGGCCGCGGCCCGGCTCAACGAGCATGGCTTTGCCCTCGAACACACGGCGTCTGAACTCTTCCCCAAAATCCAGCGAATTCTCGCGTTCCTGGAGCAACCGCTGGTCGCGGCGGCCATCCCCTGGGTGATCCGACGCGGGCTCGCCCGCCCCTACCGCCGCCGCTAACTACTCGGCGACGACCCGATCCTTGCCGGTCCGCTTCGCCGTGAGCAGGTTCTCGTCGGCGCGCTTGAAGAAGGAAAAGGCGTTGTCCTCCTCGGGCCGGTAGGCGGTGACGCCGCCGCTGACGGTCAGGTTCTGTGCCGCCACCCCGTGCGTCTCGTCGCCGAAGGGGCTGTTGCGGATCTCGGCGAGCACGCGCTCGGCGACGCCGCGCGCCGTGTCGAGGTCTCCCTCGGGCACGATGATGCAGAACTCGTCGCCACCGTAGCGGACGACCACGTTTGCCTTGCGGCTGTGGCGCTGAATGAGGTCGGCAAGGTGTCGAAGAACGCGGTCACCAACCGGGTGCCCGTAGCTGTCGTTGATCAGTTTGAAGTTGTCCAGGTCGAGCACGATCAGCGAGAGCGGCGCCCGACTGCGCGAGGCCCGGCTCAATTCGCGCTGCAGACTTTCCTGGAAGAACCGATAGTTGTAGAGCCCGGTCAGGCTGTCCGTCAGCGCCTGCTCCTCGCTCGCCACCAGGCGCTCCAACATAACGAGGCTGTTGACGGCCTGGGCCGCGAGCATCGACAACAGGTGGAGATCCGATTCGGGATCGCGGCTGGCGTCGGGCGCATAGACCCCCAGGGTTCCACGAATGCGGTCCTGTTGAAGCAGCGGCGTGATGGTGACCGAGCCCTTGACGTCCTGCCGCCCGAGCAGGAACTGGGTCCATGGGCTCTGCGAGGCGTCGGGGACCGAAAGCGGCCGTTTCGACTGCAGCACGAAGTCGCTCATCTCGACCAGCAGCTTGCGCAGGTCGCCGGTCCCGTTCGGTTCTGGGCCGGAATACGCTTCCTCGCGCTGCCCCTCGTCGCCGGCGAGGAGCAAAAGCGCGCTCTGGCCGCGAAGCAGCCGAATGCCCAGGTTCAGGATCATGTCGCTCAGCACCTCGTAGCTGAGGTTGGTCATGATGCTGTCGAAGGCGCGCAGTACCGTCAGCTCGTCCTGGTGCTTGTAGTTTTGCGCCACGACATGTTGCACCAGCGTGTGCACGAGGTTGGCGGCCTCCATGATGTTGGTTTGCGAGACGACCGGGACCGACTGCACCGCGCGCATCAGGTTGTCCGGATGCACCGGCAGCGCGCGGGCGAGCTCGTAGACCGTCGCGAAATCCGGCTTGGTGACCGCAAACGGCTCACTGACGAGGCGGCCCAAGAGGTGATGGCCGTCGCAGATCGGGATGATGAGATGGCCGATCTGAGCGCCGTCATAGCGCAGTTGCGGCTCTTCGCCCTGGGGTGGCGCCGCCGACGATGGCACCATTTCGCAGCGCCCGAAGTTCTGCATGATCAGGCAGAAATCGTTCTGCGGCAGCCCGGGCGGGATCTGGTAGCCGTCGGCTGAGTCGGCAGCCAACGAGATACCCGTGCGTGCCGAGAAGTTCTGCATGGCGGCTTTCGTCACATCGTGGTTGATGATGTAGGAAAGCCGAACGGTGGCTGTTTCAGCAGTCAATAGGGATCACAAGTCCTGAGGCGAGCCGCGACTCCGTCATTATAACTATGGCTCCCGTAACATCTTTGTACACGGAAGGCGTCGTTCGCGCCATCCGCCGAACTACCCTTGACAAGTTTTATTTCCCCGCTTTGATTAGCTGGAGTCGATCAAAACAACACAATGCACGATGTCCTGGTTCACTACCTCGAGGTCAATTTTCCGGAGATTGCCGACCAGCTGGCGCATGCCCGCGGCCGGGAACCAAGTAACGAAGAGCGCGCGGCGGCGGCGGAGCGGCTGCGCGAGCTGATCCGGCGGCTTCGCCGGGAAGGGGTCGAGCCGGCCGCGCAGTGGCACGAGCCGCGCGCCAGCGCCAGCGAGCTGATCGCCGGCGTCAATGGCGAGCTCAGCCCAGACGAGCGCAAGGTTCTCGATCATTTCTTCGAGCTGTTTGCCCGCTCCATGGAGCGCACCCAGGCCGCGTCGCCCCCGCCCGGGTCGGAGGCGGCCCCAGTAACGGAGACAGCTCCCGGGACCGCGGCCGCCCCGCCAGCTGAGGCGGCCACCGCGGTGGTGGAGTCCCCGCAAGCAGACGCATCGCCGCCGGTCGCTGAACCGGCAGCAGCTGAAGCGCCGCCTCCGGTCGCTCAACCGTCGGCCGAACCCTACGAAGCACCGGAGTCGCAGGCCCCGGTTGACGACGAAGTCGGGGCCGAGACACCGGCAGAGGCTGCCCCAGAATCAGCACCGCCACCCGAGCCAGCTCCGGAAGCGGCCCCTGCGGAGGCGCCCGCGGCTCGCCTGGTTCCCGAGCAGACGGCCGGCCCGCTTCAGACCATCCTGCTGGCAGCCGCCCAGCAAGCCCTCGATTTCCTCCAGGTCGACGCGACCCAGGTGTTCACGGTCGGCGAGCACCGCCGCTTCGTGCTCCGCGCCGGGGTACCGACCGAGTCACTCGCCGTCCCGGAAGGCACCGCGTCGATCAATAGCGGGCTTCTGCGTCGGGCGCTCGAGAACAACGAGGTCCTCACGGTCGAGGACCTCGCCGCCGAGGAGCTTTCCCCTGATGAGGCCGTCTGGGTCGACGCCGGCTATCGCGGTATGGCCGCCATTGCCCTCTCGCCGCCGCTCGAGCGTCCTGTCGGTGTCCTGGTGTTGCTCCGGCGGACACCCTGGCGCCTCGACCGTCGCGACGCGGTTCGGCTCGAGGATCTCGCGGTGGAGGCCGTCGCGGCACTCCGGTCGCACAGCCTCGCGATCAAGGTCGCCGAGGTGGCGGTCCTCCAGGAACGGCTGAACCTCGCCCGCGAGATCCACGATGGGCTCGCGTCCGACCTGGCGGCCGTCGTCGCCCTGTTCAAGTATTACGAGCAGCGCCGCCAGCGCGATCCCGACGACGCGAGCCAGCTGCTGCCACAGATACGGTCGATGACCGAGGAGATCCTGGCGGGCGCCCGCAACATTCTCCAGTCGCTGCGGCCGAAAACCATCCGATCTCAAGGCCTGCTGGCTTCGGTGTTGAAGGTCGTCGATCAGTTCGGCCGGATGAACCTGGTGGAGACCAACGTCAGCATCCGTGGCGAGGAGAGCGCCGTCGCACCGGAGCAGAAGGAGGTCATCTTCCAGGTGCTCCGCGAGAGTCTCTCGAATGTCCGCAAACACGCCCAGGCCCGCAACCTCTGGGTTGTCCTCGACCTCTCCTCGACGCCCTGGGTGATGACGGTTCGGGATGACGGTCGTGGCTTCGACGTTCGTCGCGTTGCCGAAGACCCGCGCAAGGGTGGCTCCTACGGTCTGGTCGGCATGCGCGAGCGCGCGGAGCTGATCGGCGGCACGCTCGAAATGGTCAGCCAGACGTTTGAGGGGACCCTCGTCACGTTGATCGGCCCACCCGAGCGATCCGAATGAACCGGGTCCGGGTGCTGATCGCCGACGACCGGCCGATCTTCCGAGCCGGCGTGCAGGGCATGCTCCGCGATTTTGCCGAGATCGATATCGTCGGCGAGGCGATGACGGGCCGCCAGGCCGTGGAGGGGTCCCGCCGGTTGAAGCCGGACGTTATTTTGATGGACCTCAACATGCCCGAGATGGGCGGCATCGCCGCCACCCGAACGATCAAGGAAGAGGATCCCGAGCGAGTCATTCTCGCCCTGACCGTGTCCGAGGCGGAGGAGGACATCGTCGAGATGGTCGCCGCGGGCGCCTCAGGGTACGTCTTGAAGGATGTCGACCCGGCGAGCCTCGCCCGCAGCATCCAGGACGCCCACGCGGGCCGGTTCCAGCTGGACGACGTCCTGACCCGGCGGG
>VBHO01000093.1:0-8791 GCA_005882045.1 Chloroflexota bacterium
CCCGAAGAGTGGCCCATCCATCCGGCCGTAGACCTCCGACTCCTCGACGATGCAGTCCTCGGCGTCGATCCGGTTCAGTAGGGTCAGTTTCACGTCGGGGATCCCGCGCCAGAGGCCGCGGTAGAACTCGCGGACCTCATCCTTGCCGCGCCAGCGCTGGCCGAGCGGCACCACCTCGTACTCGCAGTCATCGTGCAAGGTCGCAATCAGCCGCTCCAGCTCGCGTCGATTCTCGGCGCGCGCGTGCTCGATCCAGAGTTTGTAATTGGCCTGGGCGATTGGACTCTGCGCCCGGGTTTCGAATGGGCTGCTTTGCAGCCCGACCTGCGACACATTAGTAAGGATAACAACGGGCCGCTGCTAGGATGAACTGCGTTTTGGCTGTGCACAAGGTAACGATGATCCCCGGCGATGGGGTTGGTCCGGAGGTCAGCGAGGCAACCCGACGGGTGCTCGAGGCGACCGGCGTCAAGTTCGAATGGGATGTCCAGAACGCTGGCCTGGGGGTGATAGAGAAATACGGCACTCCGATGCCGGAGCACGTCCTGGCGTCGGTCCGCCGCAACAAGGTGGCGATCAAGGGGCCGCTGACGACGCCAATCGGCAAGGGCATTCGATCGGTCAACGTCGCCCTTCGTAAGGAGCTCGATCTCTACGCACTGGTCCGGCCCTGCAAGAGCTATCCCGGCGTGCGCTCCCGCTACGACAACATCGATCTCGTCATCGTGCGCGAGAACACCGAGGACATCTATGCCGGCATCGAGTTCCAGGAAGGCAAGCCCGAGACGGAGCGGATGATCAGGGAGATCAGCGAGGCAACCGGCAAGTCGATCCGGCCCGACTCCGGGCTGAGCATCAAGCCGATCTCGATCACGGCCAGCGCGCGGATCGTCAACTTTGCCTTCAATTACGCGCGTTCCCACGGCCGCCGCAAGGTCACCGCCGTCCACAAGGCGAACATCATGAAGTTCACCGATGGTCTCTTCCTGCGAGTTGCCGAGGAGATCGCCAAAGAGCATCCCGACATCCAGTTCAATGACCGGATCGTCGACAACATGTCGATGCAGCTGGTACAGAACCCGCGCGAATACGACGTCATCGTGATGCCCAACCTCTACGGCGATATCCTGTCCGATCTGGCCGCCGGCCTGGTGGGCGGCCTCGGACTCGCCCCGGGGGCCAACCTGGGTGACGAGATCGCCCTGTTCGAGGCCACCCACGGCAGCGCGCCGAAGTACGCCGGCGCCAACAAGATCAACCCGATGGCGATGATGCTGTCCGGCGTCATGATGCTTCATCACCTGGGCGAGACCTACGCCGCCAACATGCTGGAGGGCGCCATCGCCGAGACCATCCGGGAGGGACGCTACGTCACCTATGACATGAAGGCCGACCGCAACGACCCGAGCGCGGTCGGGACCAGCCAGGTGGCCGACGCCATCGTGGCCCGGCTGGAGACGGCTCGGACCCCGACAACCATATAGGGAATGAATTCGGCCGACCGCGGGTAGACTAAGAAGCAGAATGGCCAGTTATCGTGAGTTGCTCAAGAGCGTCAAGTCACGGATCCGCGAAGTCGATGTCCGGCAACTGGACACGTCACGGAACGGAAGCGCAAAGCCGGTCGTGATCGACGTGCGGGAGCAGGACGAAGTCGAACAGGGAATCATTCCTGGCGCGATTCACATCCCCCGCGGTTACCTCGAGTCGCGGGTTGAGCAGTACGTCCCGGACTATGACACCCCGGTCGTCGCCTACTGCGCCGGCGGGAATCGGTCCGCGTTCGCGGCCGAGACGCTCCAGCAGATGGGCTACAAGGACGTCACTTCGCTCAAGGGTGGCTTCGGCGCCTGGAAAGATGCTGGGCTCAAGTTCGTCGTCCCGCGCGATCTCACCCCGGCGCAACAGAAGCGATACAGCCGCCACGTGCTGATTCCCGAGGTGGGGAAGGAGGGGCAGCTCAAGCTGCTCGACTCCAAGGTGCTCATCATCGGGGCCGGCGGGCTGGGCTCACCCGCGGCCTATTACCTGGCGGCGGCCGGCGTCGGCACGATCGGCATCCTGGACTCCGACGTCGTCGACGAGAGCAACCTGCAGCGGCAGATCCTGCACAACAGCAAGCGCATCGGCCAGCCGAAGGTCGACTCGGCGAAGCAGACGCTCGAGGACCTGAACCCGGACGTCAAGGTCATCCCATACCAGACCCGTCTCACGCGCGACAACATCATCGAGATCTTCAAGGACTACGACCTGATCGTCGACGGCAGCGACAATTTCCCGACCCGCTACCTCGTCAATGACGCGAGCGTGTTGTTGAAGAAGACCGTCGTGCACGGCAGCATCTTCCGCTTCGACGGCCAGGTGAGCGTCTTCCAGCCGTTCGTGGGCCCCTGCTACCGTTGCGTCTTCCCCGAGCCGCCGCCGCCGGAGCTGGCCCCGAGTTGCGATGAAGCGGGCACGCTCGGGATCCTGCCCGGCATCATCGGCTTGTTCGAAGCCAACGAGGCGGTCAAGATGTTGCTCGGGATCGGCGAGGCGCTGGTTGGGCGGCTGTTGATGATCGACGCCCTGACCGATGAATTCCGGACGCTGCGACTGAAGCGCGATCCGAACTGCCCGGTGTGTGGTGAGGGCGCGCACTTCAAGGACTTCGTCGACTACGAGGTCTCGACGGCAATCCCGACCCCCGCTTGATGGATTCGCCGAACGGACTGACTCGCGTCCTGGTCGTGATGGCCCATCCGGATGATGCCGAGTTCGGTGCGGCCGGTACGGTGGCGCGCTGGGCCAAAGAAGGTCGCCAGGTCACGTACCTGATCCTGACCGATGGCAACCGCGGCAGCAGCGATCCCGCCATGACCGCCGAGCGCCTGGCCCAGATCCGTCATGCCGAGCAGCGAGCGGCGGCCATGAAGCTGGGCGTCAAAGATGTTTTCTTCCTCGGCTACGACGACGGCTCGCTGCAGCCGACGCTTGACCTGCGCCGGCAGATCACCCGCTGGATCCGCCGCACCAAGCCGGACGTCGTCGTCGCGCCCGACCCCACGCGACGCTGGAGCGGCCAGCGCTACATCAACCATCCCGACCATCGCGCCGCGGGCGAGGCCGCGCTGGACGCGATCATCCCCGGCTCGGACACGCGCCTTGTTTTTCCCGAGCTTCTTGACGAGGGACTGGAGCCGCACCACGTGAGGGAGATCTATCTGACCGGCTCGAACGAGCCCGATGTCTGGGTTGACATCAGCGAGACCATCGACCTGAAGATCGAAGCGCTCCGCGAGCATAAGAGCCAGGTCGGCGAGTGGACCGAATTGGAGCAGACAATCCGTCAACGGGCGGCCGAGCAAGCCACCGGTCAGGCCTTCCCGGTTGCGGAAGGCTTCAAGTACTTCAAGCTGGGCGATTGATCCCGCTTCCCTCCCTCTGAGGGGGAGGGTTAAGAACGGGGCTCTTGCGCTGCGAACATATGTTCGCTAAGATGCGTGGACATGTCGATCGAGTTCGCGCTGGATCGGCTCCTCGCCCAGGATGAGTTCCGCCGGCACCTAACCCTCGACCACACCGTACCGGCCCGCCCAGCCCGCTACGCCGGCTTCCCCGGCGCTCTGGACCCGCGCCTGGGGGAGGCGCTGGCGGCCCGCGGCATCAGCCGGCTCTACACCCACCAGGCCGAAGCCGCAGCCCTCGCCCTGGCCGGCAAAGACGTCGTCGTCGTGACGCCGACGGCGTCGGGCAAGACCGCCTGCTACAACCTGCCGGTCCTGCAGGCGATGCTCCGTGACCACGAAGCGCGGGCGCTCTATCTGTTTCCGACCAAGGCACTGGCGCAGGATCAGCTCGCCGAACTGCATGGCCTGGTCGGCGCCTTGAAGGTCGACCTCAAAACCTACACCTACGACGGCGACACGCCTGTCAGCGCCCGGCAAGCGATTCGACAGGCCGGCCACATCGTCGTCACCAACCCGGACATGTTGCACACCGGCGTGCTGCCACACCACACGCGCTGGGTCAAACTGTTCGCCAACCTGCGCTACGTCGTGATCGACGAGCTGCACGCCTACCGCGGCGTCTTCGGCAGCCACCTCGCGAACGTGCTGCGCCGCCTCTGGCGCGTCTGCGCCTTTTACGACAGCCACCCTGTCGTCATCTGCTGCTCCGCGACAATCGCCAATCCCAAAGAGCTGGCCGAACGGCTGACGGGCCGCCCGATCACGCTGGTGGATGACAACGGTGCGCCGAGCGGGCCCAAGCGCCTGCTCTTCTACAACCCGCCCGTCGTCAATCGGGAGCTCGGCATCCGGCGTTCGTCGACGCTGGAAAGCCAGCGAATCGCCGAGACCTTCCTGCGGGCCGGGGTGCAGACGATCGTATTCGGTCGGACGCGGCTGCAAGTCGAGATCCTGCTCAGCTACCTGCAGCAATCGCTGGCAAACCGCCTCGGCCAGTCAGGCACGATTCGCGGCTATCGCGGTGGGTATCTCCCGCTGCAGCGACGCGAGATCGAGCACGGCTTGCGCGACGGATCGGTGCGGGGCGTGGTCAGTACCAACGCGCTGGAGCTCGGCATCGACATCGGGCATCTCGATGCCGCGGTGCTGTGCGGTTATCCCGGGACGATCGCCAGCGCCTGGCAGCAAATCGGTCGCGCTGGTCGCAGGCGCGGCGCCGCAGCCGCGGTCTATGTCGCGTCGAGCAGCCCGCTCGATCAATACCTGGTGAACCACCCGGAGTATTTCCTGGGCCTCGACCCGGAACAGGGGCTGATCGATCCCGACAACCTGTTGATCCTGAGCGCCCATCTGCAGGCGGCGACCTTCGAGCTGCCCCTCTCCAACGGCGAAGCCTTTGGGCAGGCGCCCGTCGCCGAGCTGCTGCGCATTCTCGAAGAAGATGGCGCCGTCCACCAGGCCGGGGATGCCTGGCACTGGAGCGCCGACGCGTTTCCCGCGGAAGGCGTCAGCCTGCGCAGCGCCAATGCCGACAACGTCGTCATCGTCGACGTGACCAGGGGCGCCAGCGTCGTCGGCGAGATGGACCAGTTCTCGGCGCCCACGTTCCTGCACGAAGAAGCGATCTACCTGCACGAGGGCGCGCAATACCACGTCGACCGGCTCGACTGGGAAGAGAAGAAGGCCTACGTCCGGCCGGTGAAGGTCGACTACTACACCGACGCCAACCTCGCCGTCAGCATCAAAGTCCTCGAGACGTTTGCGAGCCGCCCGGCCGAGCAGCTGACGGTGCACCACGGTGAGGTGCGGGTCACGGCGCTGCCCACCATCTTCAAGAAGATCCGCTTCCACACCCACGAGAACGTCGGGTCGGGACCGATCAGCCTGCCGGAGCAACAGCTGCACACCACCGCGTTCTGGCTGGAGATCCCCGCTGACGTCGCGCGCCAGTTTCCGCGGCCGGCGATGCAGGGCGCGCTCCAGGGCGTGGCCAACGTGGTCAGCCAGGTCGCCTGCCTCTTCCTGATGTGCGATGCGCGCGACCTGGGGGCCTACGCGGAGACACGCGCCCCCCACACCGGCACGCCGGCAGTCTTCGTCTACGAACGCTATCCGGGCGGCGTCGGCATGAGCGCACGGCTCTTCGAGACCGCCGCCGCCGTGATGGTAGCCGCCCACGACCTGGTCCTGAGCTGCGCCTGTGAGAGCGGGTGCCCGTCCTGCGTCGGCCCGGCGCTGGAGGTTGGGGAGGAGGGGAAGGCAGTGGCGCTGCGCCTCCTGGAACTGGCCGCCCTGGTTACTGCCGCCGCACAGTGACCGCCGATCTCGTTGCGCTGCGCGAGCGCATCGCTGCCATCACGGCGCGCCCCCGTGGTGATGCATCGGTACTTTCTCGTTTTCCCTCCCCTCTTACAGGGGAGATCCGGGGTGGGGGGCGGCTCCCCTCCAATTGCACCGAAGAGGCGACGCCCTTCGGCCCGGTCGCGGTCCGCCGCGAATGGTTTCCGGACGATGGCAGCCAGGAGGTCGGCGCGCTTTCGACCTGCCTGGGTTTCGCATCGGAGGAGATGCGGCGCCCGCTCTTCCTGGACACGGAAACGACGGGACTATCGGGCGGAACCGGCACGGTCGCGTTTTTGGTCGGTCTGGCGTGGCGAGAGGGAGACGGCCTCGCTTTAGCGCAGTACTTTCTCTGCGACTTTGATCAGGAACAGGCGCTGCTCTGGGCCGTGGGCCAATGCATCAGCGACGCCGGCGTGCTCGTGAGCTACAACGGCCGCAGCTTTGACTGGCCGCTGTTGCAGACCCGGCTGGTTTTGCGCCGCGCGACATGGCCATCGCCGCCGCACCTCGACCTGCTCACGCTGGCGCGGCGGATCTTTCGCCCGCGCCTACCCGACTGTGCGCTGCAAACCATCGAGCAGAGCGTGCTCGACTTGCATCGGGCCGATGACCTCCCCGGTAGCCTGATCCCGAGCCGCTACTTCGCGTGGTTGCGACAGGGTGACCCGCGGGCCCTCGAGCCGGTTTTCCTCCACAACCAGCAGGACGTGCTCTCGATGGCGCTATTGCTCGCGCGCTTCGAGTTATTGCTTGGAGGGTCTGACGGCTTGCATCCGCTCGATCGCTTCGGCCGCGCGCGTTTCTTGGAAGCGCGGGGCTTTCAGATCGAGGCGATTCGTGAGTATCAGCAGCTCTGGCGAGAGCATCGGGCTGGAGGAGCGCTGCGAGCCACTCGTGGCGCGCTGGGCTTGCGATTGGCGCGTCTGCTACGACGGCAGGGGCGGTGGGAAGAAGCGCGCGCGGTTCTGGAAGAGTGCTGGCACACGCAGACCTATCCGTACCCAGCGGCGATCGAGCTGGCCAAGCTGCTCGAGCACCAGGCGAGGGACCTGGCCGCGGCCCGCCGGATTGTTAGCGATGCTCTTCGGCTACTGGCCGTGGCCGTGATATCCAACGAGCAATGGCGCGCCGACCTCGAGCGCCGGCAGCAACGACTGGAGCGACGGCTGGGTCCGTACGATGCCCGCGCCTTTGCGCTTACTGGTTGAAGTTGTTCGGCCCGTTCGGCGGCAAGTAGGGGAGGGGATTAGTGGGCTGGCCGCCGTAGCGGTACTCGAAGTGGACGTGCGGCCCGGTCGAGTTGCCAGTCGACCCCTCGTAGCCGATCAGCTGGCCCTGATGCACGCTGTCGCCAGCCTTGACCTGGAAGCCGAGCAGGTGACCGTAGAGCGAGAAGAAGTTATTGCGGTGGGCGACGATGATGTAGTTCCCATAGCCGACCAGCTGGCCGTCGAGCACGCTGGAAGCGGCCGCCACCACGACCCCGTCGTCGGCGGCGAGAATCGGTGATCCCTGGTTGTAGGCGATGTCGACGCCCGTGTGAAAGTGCGCATAACCGAAGCCCGGCGGCTCGAACGCCTGGGTGCAGGGACCGAAAAGCAGCGTGAGGCTACCCTGCTGCAGCGGCCAGATCAGCGGGTACTTCGTGGAGTGGCCGGCTCCCGCACCTGGCAGCGTGAAGAGGTTGTGCTGCATCCAGAACTGCGCTTGCTGCCAGGCTGCCTGTTCGGCCTCGGCGATCAGCTGGTCCTGGCGTGCAATCTCCATATCGGCAATCCGCTGCGCCAGGGCGGCCGACTGGCTGTCGATGGCGGTGAGCTCCCACTTCACCTGTGCGATGCTCTGGCGCAGCCGGTTCTCGAGGTCCTGTTGATGGGCCTGCTGCTGGACCAGCGCGGCCTTCTGGTCGACGAGGTCGGCGCGCTCCTTGTCGGCTTCTTTTTTCTTGGCCTTGACCAGGTCTTGCTGTTCGTGGAGCTGGAGGTCGACCTTGTGGATGTGGTCGATCAGCTTGTTGGCGAGGTACGTCAGGTGCTCGATGGCGACTGCTCGGTTGAGGAAACCCTGGAAGTCTGGTGCCGCCAGCAGCTGCGCCATTGGGTCGGTGTTGCTTTTGTAGACGCTGCGGACGAAGGTGGCGTATTCGGCCTTGGTCTTGCGTAGCTCCAGCTGCTCCTCGGCGATCTTCGCGTCGAGCGCCGTGATCTGGCGTTCCAGCTCAGAGATCAGCCGTTCGGCGGCCGCGATCTTATCGATCGTTTGATTGATGGTGTCGCGCGTCTCTTGCAGCTGTTGCTGGAGGGCAATTTCCTGCGCTTGGGCTTTCTGCAGGTTGTCCTTGAGCGTGCCTTTCAGCTTGCCGATGACCTGCAGGCGGGCCTGGGCATCGGTGATCTCATCCGCCGAGGTTGGCGCAGCACTCGCGAACACGATGCTGATACCGACCCCGCCCGCCACGAGCAGGCGGAGCCCGGTCCCCCTCAGACCCATGCTGCCAGTGATAGCGCCGGAGTGTTGCGGGCAGCCCTGCGCTCCGGTCACGGGGCCGCGACGTGCCGGTAACGCCGAATTGGCCGCGAAACCCACATCGGCCGATCCGCCCGTCAACCATGGCTATAATTCGGAGTCGCAACGCGGGAGTAGCTCAGTTGGTAGAGCGCAACGTTGCCAACGTTGAGGTCGCGAGTTCGAGACTCGTCTCCCGCTCCATCGTGCAGTAACTCTTCGAAGTACGCGACCCAGGCGCTGCGTGGCCGAATCGCGCTGATTCGGGCATCCGTCACCTGGATCTCGCTCACGATCGATGCCGCCAGCTGCGCCCGTTGTTCCGGGTTGGCGTCGCGCCATGCTGCCAGGAGGTTCGTAAGGCGTCGTGTCGCCTGGCGCATGGTCTGTGGCTCCTGTGGACGGCCCTTGAGCCTGGCCAGGTCGTCGCGAATCGCCCCGGTCTCCGCCTGCCACTCCTGCTCAGTCATCTGGCCGGCGCGGAAGACGAGGCC
>VBHO01000093.1:8894-30016 GCA_005882045.1 Chloroflexota bacterium
GGTCTCTAACCAGGCGGCGAAGGCGTCCTCCAGCTCTTGCGCGCGGACTGGCTTTTGCTCGCACGAGTGGTACCGGGCCTGGTTGCTGCAGACGTACCACCGCCGCTCCCGGTGTCGCCATACGGTGCGCCGTCCCCGCATGGTCGCGCCGCAGCTGCAATGGAGAACGCCGACCAGCGGGTGCGGCGAGTGGCGGTAGCGTGGTCGCGGCGCTGCTCCGGGTATGAAGCGCTGCCGCTGGCGGATCGCCTGGACGCGGGTCCACACGTCGGCCGTTACGACTGCGGGCTGCTCGCCGGGCCTCATGGAGCCATCTGGAAGGCGAATCAGGCATGGGCACCATGCTCGGGATGAGTTGTGCCACGACATTCCAGGCATCGACCCAGGGCCTGACGCCGGGCCATCACACGTTCTTCGCGCTGCTGGTCGACAACCAGCATGCCCCGCTCATGCCTGATGTCGCGGACAAGGTTGATCTGATCGTTCAGTGATTGTCCCCACCTCCATGGGCCGGCGGCCTGTAACCCCCCCCCGGTCGCCGGTCCATCTTTTCCGAACTGCGGCGTTGGTCGCGGCGCTGGCTCTCGCCGGGTGCTCCGGCCCTGGTGCCAGCCAGCAGCCCACCACCACGACGCTCCATCTCAGCGAGTACAAGATCACACCGGCGCAGCTTTCCCTGGACGCCGGCATCTACACCTTCACTGCCATCAACGACGGCACCATCAATCATGCGGTGGTGTTGACGGGCAACGGCGTCGAAGGGCATACGAAGGACCTCGCCTTTGGCCCCGGTCATTCCGAGGGCTTCACCGTCACGCTCAAGCCCGGGACCTACCAGTTCTTCTGCCCGGTCGACGGCCACCGGGGCCTGGGCATGCAGGGCACTCTGGTCGTGCATTAGCGGCATGCCGCCATCAGACAGTCAGTAGCAACGGTTGGCGCATCGGAGCCGCCAGACAAACGCGACGACTCGCCCGCTACGCCCCAGGATCCGGAGTACTGCCGATAGAGCTGGGGCGTGGCCCCGGGGCCTCGTCGGCGATGGGGAGCGTTGTGCAGCAGCAGTCGGCGCGACCGCAGACCTCAATCCGAATTCCGCCACGTGCGACCTTGCAACCACAATCGGCACACTCCATCTGTGACCTACTCTACCCGCGATTCGACCCGACCACTCATGGATGCTCGGCGTCGGCCGGGCTCGCGAGCATCGTGGAACACGGATGGACATGGCAGCCATGAGCTCTCCAGTGGAGGATCAAATCAGCGAAGTCCGACAATCCCATGGAGAGCGTTTCCGACAGGCCGGTCTGCGGGTCGGCGAGCCGGACCCGAAGCCAGGTCTGACCTCTCTCCTCAATGACGGGCGGGCAGGCTATTGTCGTGGATGATGGTCTCGAGTTCCGCAGTGCCTAACATCGCAATCCACCTCACTTTTCACCCCAAGCCCGACACTCTGTCGATCGAAAAACCGTGATCGCCGTCACATTCGTCTCGGTCGACCAGATGCGGGAGGTGGACCGGCTGATGACCGAAGAAGTCGGGATCAGCCTGCTGCAAATGATGGAGAACGCGGGCCGGTGCCTGGCAACGCATGCCCGCGGCATGTTGGGCGGCAGTGCCCGCGATCGGCAGGTTGTTGTCCTGGCAGGTCGAGGCGGCAATGGGGGAGGCGGCCTGGCCGCCGCCCGGCGACTCTTCGGGTGGGGAGCAGCGGTCACGGTCGTGCTTGCCCAGTCCCGGGACGAGATGCGCGGTGTCCCGCGGCAACAGCTAGGGGTTCTTGAATGGATTGGGATTCCCGTTCGTGTGGTTGCCGATGGAGTCAGCGACCTATTCACCGGTGCTGACCTGGTCATCGACGCGCTCATCGGGTATAGCTTGCGAGGCGCGCCGACCGGTGTGGTAGCGGCGCTGATACATGCGGCCAATGCTTCGGGCCGTCCGATGCTCGCCCTCGACCTTCCGTCCGGGCTTGATGGGGACAGCGGCGAGGCGTCGGATCCCGCGATTCGCGCCGCGGAAACCCTGACCCTCGCGCTTCCCAAGCGCGGGCTGCTAGCTCCTGCTGCTCGGCCCTGGGTGGGCCAGCTCCACCTGGCCGACATCTCGGTCCCGGAGAAGGTCTATCGCCGCCTAGGCCTGACGGTGGGCCCGATCTTCGCTGAAAACGACATCATCCCGATCGACCGGACCTGAATCCGGCAGCGTTAGTATCGAGGGGAGGATGAACGGGAAGAGCAACCTTCAGCAGCGGTTGGCCGTGCTTCTCCGTGAGGCGGAGCGGGCGCACGGTGACTACGAGAAGTCACTTGGACATCGCGATGACGATTGGCCTGACTGGTACGCGGCCTATGTCGCAGAACGCCTGAGCAACGACGTGCGTTAGCGGCGCTGGGCTCCATCGTCGAATGCGCCTCGGTTCGCGGGAATCTTGTGATCGCCTTGCGTGTTTCGAAAGGTATGGCGACCACCCTCAGAGCCGGGACGGTGCTCCCCACCTTCGCCCTTCTGGCCCAGGATGGCTCGACCCGCTCACTGCCCGACACCTCAGGGCCGAATCTTCTCGTTTTTTACCGCGGCGACTGGTGACCCTATTGCAACGGGCAGCTGGTCAGCTTTGCCAGGAAGATCGAGACTTTTCAAAAATCCGGGATCCGAATCCATGGCATCTCGATCGATTCACCCGAGCAGAACCGAGCCATGATCGAGAAGCTTTTGCTGCCGTTTGATCTGCTCAGCGATCCTGAGGGAGAGGTCGCCATCAAGCCGTTCGGTTTCTGGGACGGCGCCGGACGAATTTCGAAGCCGGCCCTAGTCCTGACCGATCGCGATGGAATCGTTCGCTACATCTACGAGGGTCGCGACTTTGCCGATCGGCCAAAGGACGCTGAGATCCTGCAGGCGATTCAGCGTGGCTAGGGGCGATCCGCCCTTCAAGTTCGAGAACCTGCTCCCTTATTACAACGGGGCCTACTACGCATCGGTCGCGATCAAAGGCCGCCTCGCCGCCGCCGGTCAGGTTGAGGCAGCCCGCGAGGTCACCGCCTATCAGGAGATGGTCACCGAGTTTCGCGACGCCATCAGGGAGACCGCGAAACTTCGGAAGTTTCGGAATTTGTCGAGTTGAAGATGAATCCGGAAGGCGGTTGGAACGCATACTCGGCAATATGAGCAGTCCGGTCGTGTCGTTTGACGGGAGGGCTCGGGAGTGGCTGGCCGAGCATCCGAGCGAGGATGCGCTGGTGATCGCCTATCAGGACACCGCTGTCTCGTGGATATTGGCGAGGTAGTCGGTCGCCGGATCTTGCTCGACCGGCGAATCCTGCCCCGGATGCCCACCACCATCCTGGTGACGATCATTGGCATCGGACCGTTTCGCGGACTGCATCTCGGCTTCTCCGGCGAAGAATGGGCCAGGCTTCTCTACGAGCCCGCCCTGGAGTGAGAGGAGACAAGATGCCTGGCACAAGCTCGGGCGAGGACGCAAACGACCGGGTGCGCTATTGCGACAATTGCGGCAGAAAGCTGATCATGGCGCCCCCCGAGTACTGGGAATACGCCGGACGAATTCAGTTGTTCTGTTCGAAACGGTGCTACGACCGCTTCACGGCTGATCCGGCCCGACGGTTGATCGCCAGTCCACTCGGGGAGTCGTAGCCGCGCTCCCATGAATGATCCGACCAGAGGAGGTTTGGATGCCTACGGTAATTGACCGATCCCGCGTTCGCGAGATGCTCGAGGGCGGAGCGCAGTTGGTAGAGGTGCTGTCTCGTGCGGAGTATGACGAGGAGCATCTTCCCGGCGCCATCAGCATCCCGTTGCGCGAACTGGACCGCACGACCACCAGCCAGCTCGATAAGACCCGGCCGGTCATCTCCTACTGCTACGACTCTCAATGAGACATGGGCCCACGAGCCGCGTGGCGGCTCGAGAGTCTCGGTTTCACCAGCGTCTTCATTTACAAGCCTGGCAAACTCGATTGGGTCTCCGCCGGCCTCCCCGTCGAGGGGACGGCCGCGCGCATCCCCAATCTCGGCACGGTCGCCAGGCGTGACGTCGTAACCTGCCGACTGAGCGACCAGATCAGCGCTGTGAAGGCGCGCATTGCATTTGATCCGACCGGTCCCTGCCCGGTTGTGAACGATCAGCGCATTGTCCTGGGCCTGGTGAGAAGTGACGTCATCAAAGAGACCGGCACCAATACAGCCGAAGAGGTCATGATCGCAGGGCCGGTCACGTTTCGTCCCAACGTAGCGCTCGAAGAAATTGACCGTTATCTGACTGACCATAAGACTCGTCACGCTGTGGTGACGACACCGGAAGGGCAGCTGATCGGGCTGGCCAGCGCGGAAGATGTCCACCGTCGGCATGCCGATTTAGCCGTAAGCTGAGCTCGCTTCGACGCAGGGCGAGCGACTAGTGGAAGGCGCCAGCCTGGGTAAGCGCGGCCCGGACGTCACTGAGATCGGCCACGGTCACCTCCGCTCCAAGAACGCAACGTCCCGAGCGGCTCCTCGACGTACGGAGCCCAACCGGGTCGAGGTCGGACCGCGATCACGGCGGTCGGGCCATGTCGAAAAGGCCGCCTGCCATTCGATGTATTAGTGAGGCGTGGAATAGCTCAAGCCGCCAGAATGCGGATTAGAGGTTCCAAGGAGCCTCCGGTCCAGATCAAAGAGGAGGATTTAGAGATGCGTGTGCTGGTGCTAGCAAAGGAAGGCGAGCAGAACGGGTCGGCGACCCCCCCGACGCCGAAGGCGATGGCGGAGTTCCAGAAGTTCAACGAAGAACTGGTCAAGGCGGCGGTAGTAGTGGGAAGTGGCCGCCTCTACCCGAGCTCGCAGGGCAAGCGCGTTCGGTTCGACGGCGAGAGGCGCAGCGTCATCGACGGGCCGTTCGCGGAGGCCAAGGAGCTCGTGGGCGGGTACTGGTTGTGGCAGGTGCGCTCGCTCGACGAGGCCCTCGAGTGGCTCAAGCGGGCACCCTTCGATGGCGGGACATTCGAGATCCGTCAGATCATGGAATTCGAGGGAATGTGAGGGAGCTCTCGCCATAGAGGGAGCTTGAAACTCGTCTCCCCATGTCTAGACTACTGAGCATGGCTGCTAAGCAGCCGGTTGCTGAGCTGCACGAGCAGTTGAAGGGAGCCTAGCCCGATGATTTATGGGGCAACGCTCAGTCTTAGAAGGTAAACGACTTCGGGAGGGACGTGCATGACCACACCGATCACCGCGAAGACGGAAACCTTGAAAGTACCTGGCGCGAACATCTATTACGAGGTTCGCGGATCAGGTCCCGTGCTCCTGATGATCCCCGGCGGACCGGCCGACGCGGGCGCATTCCGGCGAATCGCGGGATACCTCGAGTCTGATTACACCGTGGTGACCTACGATCCGCGCGGCCTATCGCACAGCACGCTCGATGCCCCGGTCAATGACGAACGGATCGTGCAGATCTTTGCCGACGATGCCCACCGACTGTTGACGGCGACCGCGAAAGAGCCGGCCTTCGTGTTTGGCAGCAGCGGCGGTGCCGTCATCGCGCTCGAGCTTGCGGCTCGCCACCCCGAGCAGGTTCGCACGGTGGTGTCACACGAACCCCCTGCGCCAGCCCTGCAGCCAGATCCGGCGCGGGAGCGAGCGGCGATGGAAGAGATCGTGCGAACGTACCGCACGGCCGGAATTGGGCCGGCCATGCAGAAGTTCATGGTACAGACCCGCATCCCCAGCGGTCCGCCACCGCCGCCAGCGGGCGAGCCAACACCAGAGATGCGTGAAGGCATGGCTCAAATGACGCGGAACATGGACTTTTGGCTGGGGCATTACTTCCTGGCGATTTCGGCCTATGAACCCGACTTCGACGCGTTGAAGGCCGGTTCGTCCCGGATCGTGCCGGGAGTCGGAGAGGAGTCGCGCGGCGAGCTGGCGAATGAGGGCGGGCTCAATTTGGCAAAGCGGCTCGGCACGGAAGCGGTGGTATTTCCCGGCGCGCACGGAGGCTTCGAGAGCAATGCCGCCGAATTCGCAGCCAGGTTACGCGAGGTACTCGAAGGCTAACGGCATCTCCCAGCCCGCTGTTTGACCGCGAGGTGCGAATGGAGGTTGGCGCGCTGACCAAGGTTCAGGCCGTTGACTTCGCTGCCGACTGTGCCGAGCGCGTATTGCCCATCTTCGAGGGCGCCTATCCGACCGAGGACCGCCCCAGGAAGGCCATCGAGGCGGCGCGTTCGGTTGCCTCGGTCGCCGTGGCTCGCGCCGCGGCCCTCGCCGCCCATGCCGCCGCTCGCGCTGCGCTCGCCGACGGACAGGTCGCCGCTACCCATGCCGCGCGCGCCGCTGCACACGCCGTCGCCACGATCCACGTCGCCATGCACGCCGCGGCCGCTGCCGCCTACGCCGGCCGGGCCACCACCGATGCGGGCGAGCGCACGTGGCAACTCAGACGAGTTCGTACGTCGCAGAGATAAAAGGCCGATCGCACCGAACTACACTCAAGGCACAAAGGAGAGAAACCATGCTCAAAGCAAAGGCAGCGTTCAGCGGGTTTTCGGTGGACGACCTGGCGAAGGCGAAGGCGTTCTACACCGAGACCCTGGGTCTACAGGTCGATCCGGATGGGGTAGGGGTAAGGCTGCATCTGCCCGGTGGCGGGACGGTCTTTGCATATCCAAAAGAGGATCACCAGCCGGCCAGCTTCACGATTTTGAACTTCGTGGTTGACGACATCGATACGGCGGTCGACGAATTGACTGGTCGAGGGGTGCAGTTCGAGCACTACGACAACGAGCCAAAGACCGACAAGAAAGGCATCCTGCGTGGCCGGGCGCAGAATCGGGGCCCCGACATTGCCTGGTTCAAGGATCCCGCCGGCAACTTCCTATCCGTGATCCAAAACGGCAATTGAGGGCAAGCAAGATGACAGACGACATTCGCGGACTCAAAGGGCGAGTCGTGACGTTCGAGCTCCTGCCCGACGCGCCAGGCGCGCCATCAGTGACAGGTCGCGTGCTCGGAATGATCGAGGCTGCGGACGGTCTTGTGGTGACCGTTGAACCGAACGGCGCCCCGGGGAAGCGACTGACCGTACACCACCAACACATCGTTTCGGCGACGCCCGCGTAAGTCAGCCATCATCAAGCTGGTTTACTGCATTACCCGGCGACCCGGGATGTCCATCGAGGAGTTCTCACGGTATTGGCGCGAGGTGCATGGTCCCATCGGACGACGGATCCCGGGGCTCCGCCGTCTCGTCCAAAGCCACCCGGTGCCGCGCCCACCGGACATGGCCGCTCCCGATTTCGACGGCATGGCCGAGCTCTGGTTCGATGACATGACCGCGCTCGAGGCGGCCCGCCGCTCGCCGCAATGGCGCGCGTCGACCGAGGACGAGGCGAATTTCATCGACGAGTCACGGACCGCCGTCTTCGTCACCGAGGAGCGAGAGATTACCAGCTAGGCTGCAGGCGAAGTGCCATCATGGAGCTGGAGGTGATGCCAAATGGCAAGTCCGACAACGTCGGTCCTAACCCGCGAACAGATCGCCGAGCAGTTGCGCTCGATGCCCGGGTGGCAGGTGCAGGGCAACGAGCTGGTGAAGCCTTACCGGTTCAAGGATTTACAAGATCACGCCCGAGGCGGAGGCCGCGGGCCATCACCCCGACCTGCTCGTCCGCTGGGGCGAGGTCACGGTGCACCTGACCACCCACTCCGCCGGTGGCGTAACCGAGAAGGACGTCAAACTCGCGAACACGATCGATCAGATCTGAGCGGGTCGGCACGCTGTTTTACAGACGGACTCTGACGAACTAACCCTATATTCATCGGGATGCTCGGCAGTTCGTCGGCGTTAGTCCATGCCCAAATCAAATCGGTTCGCTACTACGCGGCGCCCGACACCGCCTTACGCGATGTCGAGCTGTCCATCATGCCGGGCGAGTTCGTGGTCATCACCGGCCCGGCCGCCAGTGGCAAGTCGACCCTCTGCTATTGCCTGACTGGGGTGATTCCCCACTCGATCAGTGCGGAAATGGAGGGTGACGTCCTGATAGCCGGCCAGCGGTTGCGGGATCTCCGGCTCCCCGAGGTCGCGCCCCTGCTCGGATTCGTGATGCAGGCCCCTGAGAACCAGCTGTTCAATCTCTCGGTCCGGGAGGACGTCAGTTTTGGTCCGGAGAATCTCTGCCTTCCGATCGAAGACATTCAACAGCGCGTGATGACGTCGCTGCGCTTCACCGGGATGGCCGAATATCTGGAGCGGGCTTCCGACCAGCTCTCCGGCGGGGAGGCGCAGCGGGTGGTGTTGAGCTGCCTGCTGGCGCTCGGCGCACCGTTGCTCGTTCTCGATCAGCCGGCCGCCGAGCTCGACCCCGAGGGCCGGCGACAGGTTTACTCGAATCTCCACCGGCTCAACCGGGAAGGGAAGACGATCGTGGTGGTCGAGGATCGCCTCGGCGACGTTGCCGGCTTTGCCAGCCGGATCGTCCTGATGCAGGCGGGCACCGTGGTCGCGGACGAACCGATCCGCGAATTCTTTGCCCGGCCGGACCTCGAGAGCTTCGGCGTCCGCGTGCCGGACACGGTCTTGCTGCACCACTATCTAAAGGAGCGCGGACTCAATTCCCGGATCGTGCCCCTGACGGTGGAGGAGGTGGTGGAGGATCTGGCCGGCATGGGACCGTCAGCTGCCGAGGTCGCCATCGTTGCTCCGACCGTCAGTACCTCGGCGAGCCCGCTGATCGCGATCTCGCACCTGTCGTTCAGCTATCCCAACGGCACCCGGGCGCTCGATGACGTCAGCCTGAGCTGCGACCGCGAAGAATGCCTCGCCATCATCGGCGAGAACGGCGCCGGCAAGACGACGCTGGCGAAGCATCTGATCGGCCTGTTGCCACCCTCACCCGGCACTGTGCTGCTGGCCGGCAAGGATATCGCCGGGCTCAGCGTGGCCCAGGCGTCCCGGCTGGTCGGGTACCTGTTCCAGGATCCCGACTACCAGATCTTCAACGGGTCGGTCTTCGACGAAGTCGCCTTCGGGTTGCGTGCCCGAAAGCTGCCGAGGCAGGAGGTGGAGGAGAAGGTCATGACGGCGTTGCGGCGGCTGAAGCTCGACCGTCTCCGCGGCGAGCACCCGTATACGCTCAGCCGCGGCCAGCGTCAGCGGCTGGCGCTGGCGTCGACCTGGGTCCTACAGCCGCCCATCCTGCTGGTCGACGAGCCTTCCACCGGCCTGGACTACCGGGAAGCCGCCGACCTGATGGGCCTCCTGGAAGAGTTCCGGGCCGGGGGAGGAACGGTCGTTATCATTACCCATGACTTGGAACTGGTTTTCGAGTACGCTCTGCGCGTGGTGGTGATGCGCAACGGCACCGTCCGGCTCGATCTGCCGACGTCCCGCGTGCAGGAGCGGTTCGCTGAGGTTTCGGCCGCCGGGGTGCACCTGCCGCAGTTCATGCACCTGGTGGACGCCCTTGCCCTGCCACCCAGCACCAACGGCGTCGCGGCCTTGGGGGAGGCCGTGCTGGCCGGGTTGAGGAGGTGATGGTCGGCGGCTAGCAGCCAACCGCCGTGCTCGACCGAGTTTTAGAGGGAAAGGGTGAATCACATGTCCGTAAAAACCGGCACGATTCAAGGCCTGGTCGGCGAAGAGCAGCCGCTCAGCCGTCACCAGCTGCAAATCTTTCGCTTCGACGCCAAGGCGCTGGTCGCCGGCGTCATCCTCGGCGTCGTGATGACGATCATCAACGCAGGCATCCTCGAACGGGTTGATACCGCGCTGACGGGTGGAACCTGGTTCCCGCTCGCTGGCGGAACCCATTCGACGCTCTCCGTCATCTCCGGCCTGTTCTTCCGTCTACCGGCCGGCTGGATCACCGGCGAGACGAACGCCCTCTTCGCCGTGATCACCGGCAGCACGCCGGTCTCGTGGGCCTTCTTGATCAACAACGCCATCTATCCCGTCATCGTGGTCCTCGTCTCGCGGGTTCTCAGCATGAAGAAGTGGTTTCACTTCGCGGTCCTGCTTGCCCCCGCCATCCTGATCGGGTACGCGCCCATGATTCCCGCGACCTACAGCGTTTTCCACCTGACCTGGGGGCTGGCCTTCAAATTCCAGCTGCTGACGGATGTTGCCGCGTTCGCGATCGCAACCGTGCTCGCCTACCTCATCGCGCAAGCGATCGCACGCTCGAGGGTTGCCGACTGATCCGTGCCCGTCCTGACGACGTACGCCTATCGCGATTCGTTCGTCTTTCGACTTGATCCGCGCGTCAAGATAGCCTGGTTGGGGGTGATGCTCCTGCTGAGCATCACCACCAGCAGGCCCGCGTTGCTGGCGGGCTACCTGCTGCTGATCCTGTTGGCCGCCGCCGTGGCCGGCGTTCCCTTTGTCCATCTCTGGCCGACCGCTCGCGCCATGTTGTCGGTGGCGGCGGTCATCGTTTTCATCCAGCTCTTCCTTCATCCCGGCCCGCATCCCCTGCTGCAGGTGGGCGGCATTCGCCTCTATCGAGAGGGGTTTCCGATCGGGCTCGAAGTCGCGCTGCGGATCTATTGCATCGTGCTCGCCTCGCTGCTGACCTTCATCTGGATGGATCCGACCGCCCTGACGTTGCTGCTGCTCAAGACCGGGCTCAACTATCGCTACGCGATGCTGGTCGGGCTGTCCCTTCGCACCTTTCCGCTGCTCGAGCGAGAGCTGGGCAAGATCTACGACAGCCAGCAGGCGCGCGGCATGGAGCTGCGGGGCACGCTGCGGAAACTGGTCCGCCTGCTCCCCGTGATGATGCCCTTCGTGCTGCGGGCGCTCCGTCGGGCAAATGAGATCGCGGTGTCGATGGAATTGCGCGGTTTCGGCTACCGCAAGGAGCGGACCTGGCAGCGCAGCATCGCGCTGGGATCCTGGGATCGGATCGTCCTGACGGGCCTGGCCGTCGTCACCGTCGCCTACGCGGGCTTGCGGCTCACGCAACCGGGCTGGTTCGTCTGACGCCGGTGGCACCCGTTCGGCTTCGCATGGCGGTCGGCATTGGCCTCGCGCTGCTGGGACTCTTCGGCGCCCTGACCGGCATCTTCTTTACCGGTATGACGCCGGACGGCCGGCTGGCTCAATTGTCCACCGGTCGAATCCTGCCGAGCGCGGTCCTGCTGGTCGGGGGCGTGCTGATCGCGGCGACGGGCCGTCGCCCACGATAAGTCAGGCCGCGCCGACGCGGACCTGTCGTCGGACGGACGCGTTATTGGCGTAGCCCAGGGCGTTCCAGACCGGTTTCAGCGGCTGCTTCGCCCCGTTGGAATCAGTGGCCCGCGCCAGCAAGGTCGCCGGTCCCGATCGGCTCGGCGACCACGCGGCCTCCCACCGGGACCAGGTATAGGGACGCGGCGTCCCAAGCATGGTCGCCTCACGCCACCTGGTGCCGCCGTCGTCGCTGAGCTCCACCAGGATCACGCGACCGGAGCCCGTCCAGGCGACACCGTGCACCACTTGTCGCGTCGGGGGCACGGTCACCCCTTCGGCTGGATCGAGGATCAGCGATCGGACGTGCATCGTGCGCACCGGGCGATCGTCGATCACGTAGCGTTCGACCTGGAAGTGGCCGCGAAATGGGGCGCGGCTGACGTCGATGCCGGCGAGCCACTTGACCGCAGCCATTCCGTACCAGCCCGCCACCAGCAGCCGGAATGGCGCCCCGTGGTCGCGGGTGAGTGGCGCGCCGTTCATGGTGTCGACGACGAGAACGTCCCCACTCAACGCATCGTCGATCGGTAGAGACCGAACAAATCCGTCGGCGCCGGTAAAGACGACCTCCGCGGCGTCAGCGCCAATCTCGGCCTCGCCCAGAACGGCCGCCAGCGGGACACCTTCCCAGTCGGCGGTGCTAACCGCCCCCAGGCCCCACTGCTCCCCAGGCACCGGCGGGTTCATGAATGCGCGGCCGTTGCCGGCGCATTCAAGCGTCGCCGTCAGCCGGCGCCGTGGGAGTCGCCGGAGGTCCTCCGCCGCAAGGCTGTACGCCTGGTTGACCGCGCCGCCGACGCTCAGCCGGGTCACGGGCGGCGGCACCGGAAAGTTGTTGCGGACGTAGAAGGCGGCCAACGGGGTCAGCCCGTCATCCTGCAACTCGAGGGAACTCTCGGCGCATAGCGGCTCGGACCGGACAACCAGAAGCTGAGAAGCGGGAGTCATCGCGTACAACACGTATCACATTCGGCGGGAGTCGATGATCGGCTTCGCTATGCTTCAAAAGGGTGCCGAAGAAGCCGTCTTTTGGGGACGCCGTGCGTGCAGCTGTGAGCGATCTCCGGCGCGGGGAGGTCGTCAGCTACGGCGAGGTCGCTCGCCGAGCCGGCTACCCGCGGGCGGCTCGAGCCGTCGGCAACGTTCTGGCTCGGGGCACCGGTCTTCCCTGGTGGCGGGTGGTCCGTGCCTCCGGGAAGCTGGTGGCACACAGCCGAGAGGAGCAGGCCCGGCGACTGCGACGCGAGGGAGTTTCGCTTCGGGACGGCGCTGTCATGGGCCATCTGGGCTCAAGAAAGCCGGCAGTGCGGCGCCTGTCTTAACACCGGCTAACTGAACGTTGACTTAGGGCAACATGACCGATATCGTGCTTGGGAATCAACCCACAAGGGAGGGAATGCTTGACCAACTCGCTCGTCGAGCGCCGCGCTCAGCCCGGTCGCCCGGGGTCTGTAACCGGTCGCCGTAATCTATTAAATCGGGCTCGAGGAAGCGCAGCCTTAACACTGGTTAACCGATTGTTGACTTGGATACCGATCGGCAATATGGTGTGGAAAGTACACCCAAAGGGAGGGAACTCTTGACTAAGTCCTATCGTTCGCGCCTGCTCCCGAGTTTCGACAGTACCTTGAAACGTCCGTATCGGCTGATCGTCCTGGCGGCCGCCGCCGCCGCCGCGCTGAGCTCGGTGAGCGTCTACTCGGCGCCGAGTGCGGCGGCCAACGTTCGGGTCACTAACGACAATGGCACCACCTACCTGAGCGCCGATCAGCTGGCGGGTGGGAGTTATAGCGACGGTGTCCTCCAGCGGTGCGGGCATGACCGCCGGATGCAGAACGAGCCCACGATCGCGCTCGATCCTCGCAACCCGATTGTTCGCACTGCCGGAAGCAACGACTACTGCACTGTTCCGACAGCCGGAGACGCCTGGGCCGGCTTCTACCGCAGCAACGACAGTGGAGCGCACTGGGCGGACAGCCTGCTCCCCGGGTATAGAGGCGACTCCTCGACCCAGGGCACAGCGTCGCCCCTGGCCGCCATGGTGGCGGGCGGCGCCTTTGCCGCCGGCGATCCCGTGCAGGCCTGGGACATCCATGGCAACGTCTTCTTCATGGGGAATAACTTCAATCGCGGCGTTTTCGACGGTAACTCGTTCCGCACCCGGGACAACACCGGCGACGTCTGGGTGGCGACCTATGCGCAGCTGAACTCGGGCAGCACCCTGACCGACGGCCAGAAGTACCTGCGGACGGTCATCCTGGCAACGAACACCTTTGGCAACGGTTCGTTCAATGACAAGACCGGGATCAACGTCGACCAGACCGGTGGCGCGAACGATGGCAACGTCTACGCCGCCTGGTCTGACTTCCATGGCAGCGGCTGCAACGAGATCCTTTTGTCGCGGTCGACCGACCACGGCGCCACGTTCAGCGCTCCGATGAAGATCAGCAGCAGCCTGTGCAACAACCAGGGGCCGAACATCGCGATCGCGCCCAACGGCACGGTCTACGTCTCCTGGCAGGCAAACGGTGGCGGTGCCTTCAGCAATGGCACCCAGAACGCCACTGGTGCAGCCTTCGTCAAGTCGACGGACGGTGGCGAAACCTTTAGCATGGCCTCGCTCGCCTTCACCTACGCGCCCTTCGTGTCGAGTCAGTTCTCCGGCAACGGCGCCCGCAACTGCGGCGATGGGCCATTCAGTTGCCCGAGCGGGCAGACCTTCCCGCGTTTCGATCTGGCGCAGCCGAGCCTGACCGTGAACGGCACCGACGTCGATATGGCGATGCAGGTCCGCGTCGCCTCAGGCCAAGGCCAGATCCAGTTTTCTAAGTCGACCGACGGCGGCGCGACCTGGAGCCCGAGAACCCCGATTGATTCGCACCCCAATGACGGGCACCAGTTCTTCCCCTGGATCGCCGCATCGGGCGGAACGATCAACGCCGTCTATTACGACAGCGTTGGTGACGCCAACTACGCGCCAACGCGGGCGCCCTGCAACAGCGCCACCGGCGCCGGCAGCGCCTGCTTGAACGTCCGCTACGCGGTGTCGACCGATGGCGGCACCACCTGGACCAGCACCCAGGCGACGGACACGCCGACCAACCCGAACTACGAGCAGTTCGGCGGCCGGAGGATCCCGTTCTTTGGTGACTACATCATGGTCGGAGCCGTGGGTTCAACCATCGCCGCCGTCTGGACCGACGCTCGTAACGTGGTCGGTGCTGCGGATCCGACTAAAGACAACGACAATGACGACGTCGCGGGTGACCCGGAAACCGGCGGAACCTGCACGTCGTCGTTTACCGCGTGCTTCGACGCAACCGGCGGGCTCGACCAGAACATCTACACCGCCAACCTATCGCACTAACGCTTCTAACGACCAGCCGAGGGCCGCGCCGCTGGGCGCGGCCCTCTTTCGTCACGCTGATGCCTTCCCGCCCGCGGATCGCAAGTCCTCGGAGATGAGCGAGTCGATCACTTCGCGGACACCGGCGCCGTCCTCGCCCGAGGTAACGTTGTCGGCCTGCGCCTTCAGCGAATCGAGGGCGTTCGCCACCGCGACACCGCACCCGCACATCGCCAGAAAGGCCTCGTCGTTCTCAGCGTCGCCGATGCCGACAACAGCCTGCGGGGATAGCCCGAGCTCATCGAGCGCTGCACGCAGCCCGGTCGCCTTGTTGACCGAGGCGGGCAGCACCATGACCGCGCCCTTGTTCAAGATCACGTGCAGGTCGAGGCCCAGCTCGCTGATCACGGCCAGGACGACACGTTCGTTCGGCTGCTCGGTCGCGACGAAAACCTGGCCTAGGGTCAATGGCTGAACGCCTCGCCGCCGGAGTTCGTCGATGAACGCCGCGGGCGGTGGTTGGCTCAAAATGCGGGTCTCGCGCGTCTGCGGCCGGTAGACGAGAGGCCCATTCTCCGCGACGACGCGATCGAAGATCGCGACCTCGGGGAAGACCCGGACCAGGTCATCGACCCGACGACCCGTCACCAGGATCAGCTTGCGACCGGTGGCCGCCAGCCGGCACAGCGCCTCCATCGTGTCGGGTTCGACGGTGCCGCGCGAGGCCAGCGTGCCGTCGTAGTCCGTGGCGAGGGCGAGGTAGCGCATCGACTGCAGGCTAAATGCGCTTCGGCCCGGGAGCGGCCGCAAGGATTATGCGGATTGGCCGGTCGTGCCGGAGGTAGTCCCACGCCCATGCCGCGAGCGCACTGATGCGATTGCGGAAGCCGATCAGGTAGTAGATGTGGACGAAGAGCCAGGTGAGCCATCCCAGGAAACCAGTGAATTCCAGCCCGCCGGGGAGATGGGTGACCCCGGCGTTGCGGCCGACCGTCGCCATAGTGCCCTTGTCGAGGTAATGGAACGGCTGGCGTTCGGTCTGGCTGCCGCGGACCTCGTCAACAATGGTGCGGGCCACATAGCGCCCTGCCTGCATGGCGGGCGGGGAGAGCATGGGCAGCTCGCGGTCGCCGACGCGTGGTGAGGCGGCGTCGCCGATGGCGAACGCGCCGGGCGAGCCCGGGATCCGCAGCCACTCGTCCACCTGGATGCGCGCATTCCGAAACCGGGGAACGGGGGACTCGCCAATCGGATCGTTGGGCCGGACGCCTGCCGACCAGATGATCGTCGCGCTTGCGATCGCGGTTCCGTCGGAGAGCGTCACCGAGTGACCGTTCGCACTCTTCACCAGGGCGCCGGTGAGGACCTCGACCTTCCGTCGTGTAAGGACCCGCTGCGCGTAGCGGCCAAGGCGAAACGAAAACGCATTGAGCAAACGATCCGCGCCTTCCACCAGGACGATCCGGATCTCGGCCCGCGAGATTTCGTGATAGTCCTTGCCGGCGACGATCGCCATCAGTTCGCTGAGCGCGCCCGACGACTCGACGCCGGTTGGTCCGCCGCCGACGATCACGAACGTGAGCAGGGCACGGCGAGCCTCGGGGTCGGGCTCGGCATCGGCGCGTTCCAGGCAGGTCAACACCTGGTTACGCAGGCGCGTCGCGTCCTCGAGCGACTTCAGCCCGAACGACACCCGGGCCAGCTCCTGGTTGCCGAAGTAGTTGTCCGTGCTGCCGGTCGCCAGCACCAGATAGTCGTAGGCGAGCGGCGGCACGCCGTCGAGCCGCACCACTTTGTTGGACAGCTCGTGCCGGAATGACGGAAGACGGTGCGCAGTGGGTAGGCGATGTCGCTCGGATTCAAGAGCCCCGTGGCCACCTGGTAGAGCAGCGGTGTGAACAGGTGGTAGTTGTGCTGATCGAGCAGGATGACGTCGACCGGCTGGCCATCGAGCTTTTTGGCGCAGGCGAGGCCGCCGAACCCAGCGCCCACGATCACGACCCGCCGGCGGCCCCCACCCTGACCCTCCCCGGCTCGCGGGGGAGGGGAATAACCGTCAGGCATCGGTGACGATGCGAAGCTGCGCATGCGCCTGACGCAGGGCGGCCTCGACGGCGGCCGGCGAGTCGGCGCGCGCGAACATGAAGCCGAGATAGCGGTCGCCCTCGGGCAGGGGCACCAACTGCTCGCCAGGCGGGATGGTGATCACCAGCCCGTCGACCCCTGGCACCTGCCGTGCTTCCGCCTGTCCCGCGACGACTTTCAGACGTCCGTCAGATGGAATCGGCAGCATCATCACGCCGGCGGCATGGCGTTCGCGGTCGTGGACCGGCATCGGGAGGCCGGCCGCATGCCGCAGGATCAGCTCCTCCAGCGAGATGCCCGATCCGAACCGGAGCGTGCGGGAGCAGAGACCGCCGATCGATCGCGCGGCCAACTCCAGCATCCAGATCCCGCGATCGTTGATGCGGAGCTCCGCGTGAATCGGACCGTGCGTCAATCCGAGGGCGCGCGCCGCGCGCGCCGTGGTGTCGGCAATCTCCGCCTGCCGCTCCGTCGTGAGCCGCGACGGCGTGACGTAGATCGTCTCCTCGAAGAACGGTCCGTTGAGGGGATCGGGCTTGTCGAAGATGGCCAGCAGGTCGAGCCAGCCATTCCGGAGAAGGGCCTCGACGGCCACCTCGTCGCCCGCGATGAAATCTTCGACCAGGACGGCCGGCCGCATCCCGTCTCGCTGGCACCCGGCCACGATCGCCCGGACGCGCGCCAGGACATCGGGAAAGCCGTCGGCATTGTCGGCCTTCACCACGCCCTGGCTTCCAGACAGATCGAGTGGCTTGACGACGCAGGGAAAGCGCACCGTGGTCGCGACGCGGGCTGGATCTTCGTCAACCTCCACGGTGCGAAAGCCTGGCGTCAGCAGCCCGGCCGCAGAAAACCGCTGACGCATGAGCGCCTTGTCGCGAGCCGCTTCGACCGCGTCGACCGGGTTGTGCGGGAGGCCAAGCGCCTCGGCAGCTGACGCTGCCAGCAACGTGCCGGTGTCATCGACGGCGACCACGGCATTCAACGGATGGTCCCTGGCGAGGGCGACGATTCGCTGCGTCGAGCCCGCCAGGTCGTGGAAATCGAGCCGGACCTGGCCTCCCTCCATCAGCGCGGCCAGGGCGGAGCGGTGGTCGGAACCGACCACGACCTCGACACCAAGCCCGGACGCCGCTTGCATGAAGTCGTGCGTGCGATAGGTGCGGCTCGGGATCAGGAGTAGGACGCGCGCCATCACCCATTAGTTGACCATGAATAGAATGACGGCAATGCCGCCAGCAATTACCGTGACGCCCGCCGCCAAGGCGAAGATCGATGCCGTCCGCGCCAAGAGCGGACACCCAGACGCGTGTCTTCGGATCGCTATCGCGGGTCGCCGAGGCGGTCAGTTCGTGTACGAACTGGACCTGGTGGCGCCCGAGGATGCGCCCGCCACCGACCTGAGGATCGAAACGTCGGAGCTGGGGCTTTTGGTCGAGCCGGGTAGCGCCGCCAACCTCGAGGGGGCGGTGATCGACCTGGATCCATCGGCGCTGGGCGGTGCCCTTCGGATCGACAACCCCAACGAGGGCTGGCGCGATCCGGTCGCAGCTCGCATCCAGGAGGTGCTCGACCGGCAGATCAACCCCTCGGTTGCGGCCCACGGCGGCGTCGTCGACTTACTCGAGGTTCGGGGTGGGGCGGCATATGTCCAATTGGGTGGCGGCTGCCAGGGGTGTGCGCAGGTCGATGTCACCCTTCGTCAGGGCATCGAAGTGGCGATCAAGGCGGCGGTCCCGCAGATCGTCGAGGTGATCGACGTGACCGACCACGCCGCGGGGACCAACCCCTACTTCCAACCGGCGAAGAAAGCCTCCTGAGTTAGATCGCGGCGATCCGGCGCAGCCGCATCCGCGGCCCGAAGCGCGGGGCCTGGATGCCGCCGAGCGTCAGCAGGCGGATGACGCGGGCCCGGTGTCCGCGGTACGGCTCGAGCAACTCCAGCATGCGGGCCTCGGTGCCGCGGACTTCCCCGCCCAGCGCCCAGGCGACCTGGTGGGGCAGGTGGTAATCGCCGAGCGACACGACATCACGATCCCCGTAGGCGACCGCCGACACTTCGGCCGCCGACCACGGCCCGATCCCGGGCAAGGTCAACAGCAGGCGTCGGGCTTCGGCAGGTTCCAGCGCGGTCGTCGACTCGAGGCGCGCGGCCCGACCCGCCGCCAGCTGGATCACCGCGAACCGCCGGCGCTCGATGCCGAACCGGTGGACCGCCCAGTACGGCGTCGCCGCGACCCGCTGCGGTGACGGCGGTACCATCAAGCCGGCATCCCCCGGCGCCCGCTCGCCGAGGGCGCGCACGAGCCGGGCGTAGGCGGCATAGGCTTCGACGCCTGGCACCTTCTGCTCGAGGATCGTCGGCAGCATCGCTTCGAACACGAGGCCGGTCCGGCCGAGACGCAGCCCGGGATGGTGGCGGTGCAGGTCCCAGAGGAGGCGCCTCTTCGGCTTGAAGCTTTCCGGCTGGTCATCGAACCCCAGCATCGAGGGGACATGGGCAACGAGCCAGCTCGCACCCGCGCCCCAGGCGCCGGCGACCAGCCGACTCCCTGCGTGCTTCAGTCGCAGGGTGCCCGGGCCATCGGGGGTTCGGGCCGCGCGCCAGACGCCGTCGGGCTCGAAGCGGATGGTGGGGTCCGACGGACCGCGCCGTAGGGGGCCGAGCGTCAGGTCAAGGTCGAGCGGGAAGGGGAGGGGCAAGGTCGCGCTGGCGTCGGGCGGCACAGGGCAACCTTACCGTCCGGCGGGAGGTCGAAGTCATTGGATTCGACAACATGAGCTTGAGTCGGTCAAGCCAATCGTGCTACGTATTATCAGGACAGCTGATATGGGGGCTGCAAACTCGAGGAAGGCATCGGTCAGCACAAAGGTCCGCTGCCCTTCGTGCCGCTACCCCAACCTTGGCATCGATATCTGGTGCGAGCGGTGCGGCGGACCGATGGAGACGTCACCTGCGCAGGTGGCACCGGCGGCAGCCCTTCCTGAGGCCGTGACCGTGCCGTCGATCTCGTGGCCCCGCCTGACCCTCCCCTCGATGACGTGGCCGCGCCTACGCCTGCCTGCCATCGTGATGCCCGCGTTGCGGCCACCGCAGATCCCAAGGCTCGTTCTTGTGGTCGCGGCGGTGCTCGCGGTCCTTCTTATCGCACCCGTGGCGTATGTGCTGCTGCCGGCGATCCGCCCGGCGGCCGTGCAACACATCCGTGAGCCGGCGGCCAACACGGCGACGCCCGAGGCGAATTCGGCAGCGGCCGCGGCGATCGCTGGGGTCAAGGCTAAGACCGGCCTGCCGTATGCCGCCGCACGATGCGCGACCAGCGGACCCTGCCTGACGGTGGCGCGCGAGATGTTGGGCCCGAACGCTGCCGCCGTGCTGTTTTCGACCGCCGGCGCGAGCGGGCGCCAGTGCGTCAGCTATGTCTTTCGCAGCGCGGGTAACTGGCGCTTGCTGGAGGCGGCATGCGGGCTACCGGGCCAGCTGAGCCCGCTGGTCGGCCAGAACGCAACCGTCCATGTGCCAGGTAACTGCGCCAACGTGCGCGATCAAGCCTCCCTCAATGGGACAGTCGTTGGCTGTCTTTACGACGGCATGACGGTGCACGTCGACGGCGGTCCCAACTATGCCGATGGGCGTCTCTGGTGGCACGTTGCCCAAGGCTGGATGGCCCACGATTTCTTGACGGGACCGTAGTCAGGTCGGACGTTTCTCTAGCGCGGACGCGGAGCGGGGGCGGGTGACCAGGTGGCAATACCGGTCAGGAATCGAGAAGCGCCCTTCAGCGAGCCGCCGCTAGCATGACCGCCATGGACATCATCATTCACCTGAGCTTCCTCCCGCACAACGACCCGGACGCATCCCTGGCCTTCTATCGCGACACCCTCGGTTTCGAGGTCCGCAAGGACGTCAGATACGGCGGGATGGCCTGGATCACCGTCGGCCCCCCCGGCCAGCCCGATACGTCCATCCTCCTGCATCCGCCGGCCGCCGACCCCGGCATCACCGACGACGAGCGCCGCACCATCCTCGAGATGATGGCCAAGGGGAGCTACGCCATCATCACCCTGGCCACCGCCGACCTCGACGGCACCTTCGCGCGGCTGCAGGCAAGTAGCGCCGAAGTCGTCCAGGAGCCGACCGAGCAGCCGTACGGAATTCGCGACTGCGCGTTCCGCGATCCCGCGGGCAACCTGATTCGGATCAACGAGCTGCGCTGAGGAGCTGGGTACGGTCGTGTGTGGCACGATTTGGCATGTGACCAGCAGACCCGCCGCAGCGCAGCACCTGCGCGACCTGTCGCGCCTGCGCCGCGTCCGCGACCGGATCGACCGGGAGTACGCGCAGCCGCTGGACGTCGAGGCGCTCGCCCGCGGCGCGCACATGTCGGCCGGGCACCTCAGCCGCGAGTTCCGGCTCGCCTACGGCGAGTCGCCGTACGGCTACCTGATGACGCGGCGG
>VBHO01000231.1:0-1586 GCA_005882045.1 Chloroflexota bacterium
GTCGGAGCGTCAAGGGTTTGAGTTCGTAGAATGCCTCCAATCGGCAACTCGTAAGGGGAGGTGTTCAGCATGAGGAAGAAAAGCTGGGCTGAGGTGCCACCGAATGGTCCAACGCATGTCCAGCGCAATCCGATGCTCGACCGGTTGGCCGAGCGGATAGCAAAGGCGGCTCGGCCCGAGAACCAGACAACGGCACAAGGCATGGCCAAGAGACGCAAATGGTTTGAGCGTCCAATAGGGAGGCAAGGATGAACAAGACGACGGAGCAGCACGACAGCACGCTCAAGGAAGAGATCGCCGGACTTCGCGAGCGACTTGCGGAACTCACGGTCCGACTGCAGACGCTCGAGGGCGACGACGCGAACGGTGATGGCCGAGTCAGCAGCCGCCGCGACCTCTTGAAGCTGGCCGGAGCTGTTGCGGCGGGCGCCGCCGGCGGCCTCGTCCTCCGGCCGATTCCCGCATCCGCCATCGTGACGGGCAACGTTGTACTCGGAGCGGCGTCGCCACCGAATGATTCGAACGCGACAACCCATCTCGGTCCCACAGCCGGGTCGACGCCTTCGCCGTCGCCGATCGTCTCGATGGAGGGACAGGTTCCTCCCACGTTTCCCGCGAACCCGGCGGCGACGAGCAAGACGGCCCCGATCAGCCTGCCAGTGCTACTGGTGCTGGCGCCGCACGGGGTCTTTCCAAATAACGGTGCGGTAACGCCCTTGCCGGTTTACCCGGGCAATCCAAATTCCCCAGACCCGATCGGAATCACCGCCGGACCGGACGGAAACATGTGGGTCACCGACGAGTCCGAGAACATTGTCTGGCGGGTCAGCACCGGCGGCGGCTTCGCACGTTTCGATCTGCCGACTCCGAACCGCGGTGCCGCTGGCATCACGGTGGGGGGTGACGGCAACCTATGGATCGGCGAGCCGAGCCAAAACAAGATCGGGCGGATGACGACCACTGGCGTGCTCACAGAATTCGCGATCCCGACAGCCGGCGCGGGTGTCGGAGGGATCGCGAGAGGACCTGACGGAAATGTCTGGTTCACCGAAAACAACGCCAACCAACTGGCCATGATCACGCCGACGGGCCAGGTTCAGGAGTCATCCTCGATACGCGCAGCAGCCTCGGCACCACCGGCTCCGGGCTGGGCGCCATGCAGCCGTTGCAACCAGGCGTGACATACATCTTCGGTCCGTTTACCGGTTCCCACGGCTTACCTCCCGACGCCATCGGAATCGTGGGGAACGTGACCGTCGTCAACTTCACCGGCGCCGGCTACCTCAGCCTGTTCCCAGGCGGGGCACCGGATCCGGGAACCTCCAGCATCAACTTCGGACCGCCCTTCGCGAGCAGCGGCTGGGCGAACGCCTTCACCCTCGGCTTCGGCACCGGCAGCAACGCCGGCAAGGTCTCGATCCGGCTCAGCAATAACGCCATTACGAGTCACGTGATTCTCGACGTCACCGCCTACCTTCAGTAATCGTCCCCGCGGCCTGCTGACGGAATGGCTCCCGGCCGTCGCCGTGGGCATCGCGTCGGCGGCCGCGGTCTTCTATCACCTCGGCTTCAGTGTCTGGTTCGAC
>VBHO01000231.1:1595-3908 GCA_005882045.1 Chloroflexota bacterium
ACTACATCGTGTTGCGCCCCTGGTTGTGGATCACCGGAGTTCTCGGCGTCGCGTCGACGGAGATCGTGTTGCGCCTTCCGTCGGCCCTCTTTGGGGTGGCAACCGCCGTGGTCGTGTATCTGCTCGGACGCCGGTTATTTAGCCGGATCGGCGGGTTGGTCGCCGGCGGCGTCTATCTGACCAACTTCCTGCAGATCATCATGGCCCAGATGGCACGGGCCTACACCCTGCAGCTGCTGTTGCTCGCCATCGCGTGGTACGCGCTGTTCGCGGGACTGCAGGAAGGGACGCGACGGCGCTGGTGGTGGGTCGTTCTCGTCGTCAGTTCCGGGCTCGCGGTCTACGCCCAGCTCTTCAGCACGCTGGTGCTCGCCTCGATGGTCGCCGGTGTCCTGGTGATGGCCGCGATTCCCGGTCCCTGGGCCGCCCTTGTGCGTGCCAATCCGAAGGCGCTGCTGCTGAGCGCGGGCGCCGTCCTGCTTCTGGTCATTCCGATCGGAGTCGACGCGGTGCTGCATGGCGGACCCGTGTGGGTCCCGCCGGCCCACCTCTCCGATGTACGCGCCTTCTTCCATATGCTCGCCGGGAACAGCCAATGGTACGAACGGGTCGTCGTGGTAATCGTTGGTCTCGGTGTGGTGGGCGCCGTGGTGCGCCAGTTGAGGCCCGCCCCCCATCCCGACCCTCCCCCGCAAGGGGGGAGGGAGACTGCTGCATTTGCTCCGGTTGCCGCGATCGCGTGCTGGTTTGCGGGGCCGCTCGTTCTGAGCTTCGCCCTGACCCAGCCGTCGCTGAATCTGCACCTGTTCTTTCCCCGCTACCTCGTCGTGATCGTCCCGCCGATGGCCCTCCTGGTCGGGATGGGCGTGACCGCCTTGCGCTGGCGTGCCGTCCAACTCGGGCTGGCGGCGGTCGTTGCCGTGGTGGCGATCCCCGTCCTGGCCAGTTACTACCAGTTCGCCCAGGTGCAGGATTTTCGCGGCCTAACGCACTGGGTCGAGGCACGCTACCAGGCCGGCGACGGCGTGGTCTGCGCCCCTGAGGTCGAGTGCGGCGTTCCGACCAGCTACTACTTCACGGCCTATCCGGGACCCGCGCATTTCGATGCCGATTCCCCCGGCCGCTTCCTCTGGGAGCGCACCGCCTCGATCCCGCTATCTGACGAGAACCTGAGCGCATACGCCGCCCAGCATCGCCGCATCTTCCTGCTCTACGGCCCACTCGGCATCAGCCCCGACCGGACGACGGAACTCGACCGGGTCAAAGCGACGCTGGATATCCATTTCCAGCTGGTCGAGCAGGTGACGGCCAAGGGCAGCGCGGTGGACTTGACGGCGTATCTCTACGGCCCGACGGGGCCGTAATAGCCGACGAGGTCGATGACGAGGTTGGGTTCGCCCCAGGCGTTATAGATGTTGAATCCGCCCCCATTCAGCCTGGCGATCACCAGGTTGGCGACCGTCTGCCCGCCGGAGTAGTTGAGGTCGGAGGCGGTGGGCTGGGTGGTGCCACCCGGCCAGACAGTCAGGTAGCTCGGTGCCGTCGCACCAGCGATCGTGAAGTTGGCCACCACCGCGGTGACGCCGATCGAAAGCGTATCGGCCATTTGAACCGTGGCGATACCGCCGTCCTCGAAGCTCCCGAAGCCAGCACGCGTGTCCAGGATGCGCTGCGGTCCGACCGTGGTAAAGCGGCTTCCACCCGCGGTGGTCGTCGAGTCCGTGAACCATCCGCTGACATCGACCACGACCTGGACCTGCCCCAGGGCGTTGTAGAGACTGACCTGGCCGGCGGCGCCAACCGGCACGATGACGCGGTTCGGCAATTGCTGTCCGGCCACGAAGTTCAGGGTCGAGGTCGACGGCCGAGGCGCGCCGGTGGGGAAGACCGAGAGGTAACTCGAGGTGGTGGGATTGGTGACCGTCACGTTGAGCGCGACCGCGGCGACGCCCGACGCCGGCACGCCGCCCCGTCCAACCACAGTAAGGTTGCGCGTCTGCCCGGGGCCAACCGGGCCGCCGGTGCTCCGGGTATCGAGCAGGCGCGCGGGCGCGAGCGCATTGAAAAGGCCGTCGTGCATGGTTGGGTCATTGGGGCCGTACCAGCCCTGGACGTCGAAGACGACATCGACCTGGCCGGCGCCGTTGTAGGCACTGACCATCCCGCCCGTGCCAACCGGCACTATGACCAGGTTGGCCACCGTCCGCCCGGCGGCCCAGTTCACATTGGAGGTGGGAGGCGGGCTCGTGCCCGACGGGTAGACCGTGATGAATCCCTGCGTCGTCCCTCCGGTCGCGGTCACGTTGAGGACCA
>VBHO01000094.1 GCA_005882045.1 Chloroflexota bacterium
TCCCCTCATACGAGCCGGACGCCTGTCCTCTCTGCGCGAGTGGCGTTCCCGTCGCCCCGCCGCGCGGCAGTAAAAAGGTCCTGGCCTAAGCCTTACTGCAACCAGGAGGGGGCAGCTCCAGGCTGGCGGTGCAGCTGCTCACGCATCTCGCGGCGGTGGTTCCGCCGCGTCGCGGCCGGATCGGCAGGCCGTGTTGGGACTGCCGCTGCTTGCGGCCGTGACGAACCCTGCTGCGCTTGTTCGTCGGCCGCGCGGCCGCGGGCGGCGCGCAGGACGTGACGCAGTCGGACCGCCCACGCCACCTTTCCGAAGTCCCACTGGCCGATGCTAGGCTCGCGGTCCGCCTGACGATCGATCCTGGCGGTGAGACTCTGCTCGTGATCGACGTCAGCGAGCTGAAGCGCAGCCGCGGATCCATTCACTGGCGCGATCAGCGCAACCGCTGAGGCCGCTGTGTCGCGCAGGATGCGCATGATCGCCTGGGTCGGCACGAGGTTGTCCAGTGCGGCATCGGGATCGAGTTGCAGCTGGACGGCGGGCTCCTGCGCCGAGCGTGCCATCGGCAGGTGATCAAGGTCCCAGGTCGATTCCTTCCCGCTGGGCCCAATGACGAGCACGATGGTTGCGAGTAGGTCCGACGATTGGAGGGTTTTCACTCGCTCACGCGTGATGCCGTCTGCGAGTTCTTGCAGTCGATCGAGCTGCGAGCGCTGCGTAAGGCAGCCAGTATCGTCAATTTCTTGCATGTTGTGCCTGCCCTTCTGAAAGTGGACGCTACGGTCACGCAGCGTTGAAATGGATTCTATCAGCGTCCGGTCGCGATGGGAAGATTTTTCTGGCGCTTTAGGTAAACGGGGCCCGGGGCGCCGACCGAGACGCATGAAACGGGGCTGCGTGGGGAAAAGTTATGCACAACATTTAGGTCAGGTCATTCGTATCAATCCGCGAGGCTCCGGCGTTGTGTGAGCGGCGATGAACATCGGCAGGCTGGCAGTCCTCGTTGGCGGAATTACTTTCGGCGCGGTAGCGGGCGCTGCCTTTCAGTTGAGCTCGGTCAGCGCGGCGGGGCCGGCCGTCAGGCGCGCGTCGGCTGCTGCCTCGGCACCGGTCGCCCTGCCGACTCCCAGCCCGTCTCCGACCCCATCGTGTCCGCTGAGGACGCTCGCTATCGCCTTCACGAGCAATGTCAGCGACCCGTCGGTCATCCATCTTCGTCTCCCCTGGGGACGGCCGGGCGATCCGGAAGGGACGATGGTCGAGGACTACGGCGCCTACAACGGCACGACGATCCGCAAGCACCTGCCGGTGCACGACCTGACGACTGGGACGCTGGTAGAGCTGTTCGGCCACAACGCCATCGACATCGCGCTCGACAGCGGGACGCCGCTGTACGCGGTGACATCGGGGACTGCCTATCAAATCACCAACTGGACGATCCCAGGCTTCCCACAGGGGTGGGCTGCCGTTGTCGTATCTGATGTCCTCAAGGACGACCAGGGCGACCCAATCGCATTCCTCTACGGCCACGTCCGCGAGTTCGACGTGCCGAACGGCCAGCATGTCGTCGGCGGTGCCCTGCTTGCGAAGAGCGGCGGCGATCCGGATGACCCGGGCGCCGGATTCAGCGATATGGCTAACGTCCACTTCGAGGTGATCGAGTCGCCGCACCCACTGTTGGCCCATGCGGGCACCGTGAACCCGCACCAGTTCCTGGAGAATCTCTACGCCTACGCGGCGACGAATCCTGCGCGCTGCTGGTAGCGGTTAGGCGGTTCCCAAAAGACCGAGCGCCTGGGCGGTCTGATCGCCGGCCTTGCAAGTCGGCAGGGGAAAAATCAGCCAGACAACGGGCGTCCCCGTGCCGTCGACCAGGTCATTCTTCCGCCAGAGAAGCGCTCGCTGATAGGAGGCGGCTTGAATCCTTTGACTATAAGCCGGGCGGCAAAGCTCATCTCAGCGCAATGCCTCGGTGGAATTCAGGCCAGACTCCTATCCTTGACCGATATCACGACCTTTCCCCGAGCGCGCCCGGTTTCGAGATAGCGGATAGCATCGGGCGCCGCGCTGAGCGGATACGTCCGGTCGATGACCGGTGTGACCCTGCCGGCCTCGATCAGTTCCCGTAGGAACTGCAGGTCATCGCTACTTGGTTTCGCGACAAGCGGACGCATCGTTTGGCCGATGAACGGCGACAACAGGACGGCCTTGATGATCCGGGCGACCGGCCCGACGATGCGACCTGGGGAATCACCGCTGCTGAGAACGAGTCTGCCCTTCGGCGTGAGGGCGCGTCGGCAGGCAGATGGTGAGGCGGTGCCCGCAAGCTGGAAGATCAGGTCGTACGCTTGACCAGTACGCGTGAAGTCCTCCCGGGTGTAGTCGATAACCCGGTTGGCGCCGATCGAGCGGACCATTTCCAGGTTCCTGGTGCTGCACACGCCGGTCACATCCGCGCCGTACCACTTCGCGATTTGCACGGCGAACGTACCGACCCCTCCCGACGCGCCGACAATCAGGACCTTCTGTCCCGACCGGATCTCTCCGACATCCCGAAGGCCCTGGAGTGCCGTTACGGCCGCGAGGGGGACCGTAGCCGCTTGCTGGAAGCTCAGGTTGGCGGGCTTCAACGCAAGGAGCTTTTCCGGGGCCGCAACGTACTCGGCGAAGCCGCCCGCCCCGACAAAGCCGAAGACCTCGTCACCTGGCCGGAACCGTGTCACCTGGTTGCCGATCGCCTCGACCTCGCCCGCTACGTCGGTACCGAGAACTGAGTGCTTGGGCTTGCGCAGTCCCGTTGCCATCAGGCGGGCGATGTAGGGTACGCCCCTCATGAAGTGCCAGTCGTAGGGATTCGCGGAAGCCGCGCGAACTCGAACGAGAACCCTGTCATCCTCGACGTTCGGTTTACGAACATCCTTGAGTTCGAGAACATCGGGGGAGCCGTACTCCTCGTATGCGATCGCCTTCATTCTTTATCCTCCTCGTCAAACCGCCTGCGCCATCTGGGCTGGGTGTACAACGTACACCTCGCGCGCAGTGTAGGTGTACGGCGTACACTTGTCAAGAGGCAATGTAGGTTCGAGTGTCTGTCACGAGGAAAGGTGGACCAGTTGGCTAGGCCGATCGAGGCTCCGCGACGGATGGCCCTAAGCAGGGACCGCGTATTGCGCGCCGCCGTCGCCATTGCCGACGACGCCGGGATCGAGTCGCTCAGCATGCGCAAGCTCGCAGAGGACCTGGGGGTCGTGCCGATGGCGCTCTACAAGCATGTGGCCAGCAAGGAAGAACTTCTGGACGGAATGATCGATGTCGTAGTCGGCGAAATCGATCCCCCGGTCCTCGGAACCGGGTGGAAGAGCGGGGTCCGGCACAGAATCCTCTCGGCGCGACAGTCGCTCCTACGTCACCCCTGGGCGTCTCGAGTGATGGAGTCGAAGAAGAACCCGACACCGGTGGTGCTGGAGTACATGGACTCGATGATCGGAATATTCCGGGCCGGCGGCTTCTCGGTCAGTCTCACCCATCATGTGATGCATGTCATCGGCAGCCGGATCTTAGGGTTCACCCAGGAGTTGTTCAACGACTCACGAACTGTCGATCCCGAGGTGCAGGCGGTCATGCTCCGCGAGCTGGGAGGGAAGTATCCCAACGTCGTGGCGATCGCTACAGCCGCCTCCCACGAGGGAGAGTCCGTCGTCGGTCAAGGTTGCGACGATCAGTTCGAGTTCGAGTTCGCCCTGGATCTACTCTTGGACGGATTCGAAAGACTCCGGAATACAGAGTCGACGTCTATAAATCATCCGAGACAACTGGAGTAGGGGCGGCGAGGATCGACCTCTCGACACCCTGCTTGCTGAGCGTTTGCCTTGCAGGACTCAGACTCGGACCCTAAACCGAAATCTCGGCGGTAGGTAGGCGCCAGTCCTTCGCGGCTCGGCGTGAGCCGAGCAAGATCAGGTGGCCGTCAATGTTGGGGGCTCCCAGCAGGTGGCGCCAAAACGAAACCGCCTTGGGTTCTCCCTCGAGCGCGAAGATCAAGGATCGGCAGCTGCGCGCGCTCCGCCGATGCTACAGCCGCGCGCACCAGTTTCCGGCCGTAGCCCCGGTCTTGATAGCGTGGGTGGACCGCGAGCTCTTGGATAATGGCGGTTTGGTCGTCGCGGCGCAGCACATCAACGCTGGCAACGAGCTCGGGACCGAGGAACCCGCCGAGTTGGACGAGTTGCATGTAGCGGTCTCTGGGGTCATCCACGAGCGCGGCATAGACCGTTATGGCGAGCTCAGCCCATTCGTTGGTGAAGGGAGGGATGGGTCGGATCTCGAACAGCAGGTACTCAGCCGTGGGCGACAGATGCTAAGCGACCCGCACATTTTTCTGCCTGGGCCCCCGGCGCTCGACGTCAGGCCTGGTCGGTGGGCATGATCCAGAGCTCGCTGATGGCCGTGTGGCGAGGGCGGGTGACCATATAGGCGACGCCGTCGGCGACATCCTCGGGGACGAGCACCTCGGTCCGCTCGTAGAACGGGTCGATCATCTCCTCGCGGATCTGGGGTTGGTTGTGCGAGCCGAGCTCAGTCGCCACGCCACCTGGCTCGAGGACACCCACGCGCACGTGTCGCTGGGTGACTTCCTGACGCAGAGCCTCGGTGAAACCGTTCACGCCGAACTTTGTCAGGTTGTATACCGCGTAGCCCTTCCAGGCGACGCGCCCGGCGATCGAGCTGATGTTGACGATGTCGGCGACACGGCGCGGGCCTTCCTCGGCGGCCTGCAGCAGCTGCGGTAGGGCGGCATGGGTGGTGTAGAGCATGCCCTGGACGTTGATGGCGATCATGCGCTCCCACTCCTCGGGGTCCATACCCACGACCGCGCCCAAGAGCATGAGGCCCGCGTTGTTGACCAGGGTGTCGAGACGGCCGAACCGCTCGACGGCCTGGCGTACGGCCGCCTCTGCCTGGGTGCGGTCGGTGATGTCCGCTTCCACGACCAGCGCGGTTCCTCCCGCCTTGTCGATCTCGGCAGCGACCTCTTCGAGACGGTCCCGGCGCCGGGCGACGAGCGCGACGCAAGCACCGAGCTCTGCGAGCTGGCGCGAGGTCGCGGCACCGATGCCGCTGCTCGCGCCGGTCACGAGAGCGGCCGTGCCGGACAGTTTCTTTGATGTCATCGGGGTCTCCCCCCGACGGGACTCAACGCATCATCGAGGGCTAACGACGATGACACCTCGCGTTTGGCGTCGGCCTGGGCGAGCAGGTCCCTGGCCTTCCGCTCGACGGTTTCGATGGCGTCGGCGCCGGCGACGAAGCGCAGCGGCGTCTCGTCCTGGCCCGTGAGGCGGACAATTGCGGCGGCGAGCTTGGCCGGATCCCCGCCCTGCTGACCGTTCATGCTGTTCCAGGCGGCGATCGTCTGCCGCGTGCGTTCGGCGTAGTCGTCGATCGACGGCTCGGCGTAGACAGTCGACTCCGGCGTCAGCAGGTCAGTGCGGAAGAAGCCGGGCTCGACGAGCATCGTGCGGATGCCGAACGTGGCGACTTCGGGGGTTAGAGACTCGATCCAGCCCTCGATCCCGAACTTGCTGGAGGAGTATGCGGAGCAGAACTCCTGCCCGACGATTCCGGCGGTCGACGAGATCGCCACAACCAGCCCCGAGCGTTGCCGGCGCATTATGGGCAGTAGGGCGCGGGTGACGTTCATCGGGCCAAACAGGTTGGTCTCGATCTGCCAGCGGAACTGCTCCGGGCCGATCTCCTCGAAGAAGCCGGCGATGAAGTTCCCGGCGTTGTTCACCAGCACATCGATGCGGCCGAACCGCTCCATGGCAGCCTGCGCGGCGGCCTGAGCGTCGGCGGGGTCTGTGATGTCGAGCTTGACGACGAGCAGGTCGTCGGCCTCGCCCAGCACGCTCCTTATCCTGTCGGTGTTGCGTCCGGTGGCCACTACGGCGTTGCCGGCGGCCAGGGCAGCCTTGGTGATGTCCACACCCATGCCGCGGCCGGCGCCGGTGATGAACCAAACCTTCTTTTCCGTCATGTCCTCAAAACCTCCGTTGGTGATCAGCGTCCCGGTGTAGCTTGTTGTCCATGGAAGCAGGCTTCGGTTCGGTGTGGAAGTCTCCGCTGTGAGGAGTACCGGCAGGGACTCTCTCCGCTGGCTGGTTAAGCTCTAGGGTTCAGGCATGGACAACCGGACCGAGATCCGTGAGTTCCTGGCCTCGCGGCGGGCCAGGATCACGCCGGAACAGGCAGGGCTACCCTCCTACGCGGGTACCCGACGGGTACCGGGGTTGCGCCGTGGGGAGGTCGCGGAGATGGCTGCGGTCAGCATCGAGTACTACACCCGCCTCGAGCGGGGCAACCTTGCGGGGGCGTCGGAGGCTGTGCTTGAGGGCCTGTCGCGGGCGCTGCAGCTTGACGAGGCGGAACGGGCGCATCTCTTTGACCTCGCCCGCGCCTCTGGGATGGGCAGCCGGTGGCGCCGCCGCCCGGCGCCGAAACAGCGCATCCGCCCGGGCGTGCAGCTGGCGCTCGACGCGATCACGGGCGCCCCGGCATTCGTCGGCAACGAGCGCCTCGACATCCTCGCCGCGAATCAGTTGGGCTATGCCCTGTATTCGGAAATGTTCGCCAACCCGGCGCGTCCGGCGAACCATGCCCGGTTCATCTTCTTCGACGACCGTGCCCGCTCCTTCTATCGCGACTGGGACCGGGCGGCCGACGACACCGTGGCGATCCTGCACACAGGGGCTGGCCGCGACCCGAACGACCGCGCAATGACCGACCTCGTCGGTGAGCTGTCCACCCGCAGCGAGGAGTTCCGAACGCGCTGGGCGACGCACAACGTCCGCCAGCACTTTACGGGCGTCAAACACTTTCACCACCCGGTCGTCGGAGAGCTCCACCTACTGTTTGAGTCGATGCAGCTGTCAGCCGACACCGGGTTATCGTTGTACGTTTACAGCCCCGAGCCCGGCACCCCTTCCGTCGACGCGATCCACGTCCTTGCAAGCTGGGCCGCGGCGAACCAGCAACTCACCTCTAAAAGGTCGGCCTAACCGTCGCAGCGCTGCCAAGCACCGAAGTAGATGTGACGCATCAGCCGAAGGCGTGGGACACATCAGCGGCGGATTCAGCCGGTGAGCGCAACAATCTCGGGGCTGTTCGGGTCGCAGAAGTAAACCTGCACTCCGGTATCGACGGTGAATCGAACGTGCTCCGCCATCTCTTTACCCTGGTCCCAGGTCAGGCTCCTGCGCAGCTGCTGTGGCAGGTCGAGAATGCGGACGCTCATCGCACGACGCACCTCCTCGGCAGTGTTCTTCCGCAGCTTCAGGAGAATGACGTAGCGGGTCGTTCGCTCGACCAAGGTCCCAATACAGGTCTTCCGGGAGCCGTAGATTAGATCGCCCTCCCAATGGCCGGGCACGGCCCGGTCCGCAACTTCAGGCGGTCGAGCGCTGATCAGGACCATTTCGCGAAGCATTCCCATCCCACTTCGAAGGGATCGCTTCGGTCGACGCAGAGCTCGGCCGGTACGAAGGGCGCGATGCAACTCATGGCGTAGTGCACCCCGGCCCTGTACAAAGAGCGACATATAAATCGTCTCGTGCGACACACGCATTTCACCGTCACTCGGAAAAGCGATTTGGAGCCACCTCGAGATCTGCTCGGGAGACCATTTCAGCGCCAGCTTAGATTCGACGGCCTCTCGCAGTCGCCGGCACTTCGTCAGCTTGGCTGGCTTGGGACGCCGTGCTTGACGCTGAGCCCGCCGCTGCGCTGTGTGAGCTCGGTACATCGCCACGCCGCCATTTCGTTGCAACTCACGGCTGATCGTCGACGGAGCACGTCCGAGCCGAGTAGCGATGGCGCGACACGAAAGGTGCAGAACGACCCCCCGCGAGATCTCTTCGCGCTCGGCGAGGCTTAATGCACCAGATCGCTGGGTTCGAGTTCTTGGCTTTGCCCCTCCAGTCAGGAGCTGCATTTGTCGGATAGCGTTGGGAAAACAGCCATAGGCTCTCGCGACCGAAGGCGCGGGTTCTCCAGACGCCAGCCGCTCCCAGATCTCGACTCGCTGTGTTTCCGTCAACCGTCTGCGCTGCATGGCACCTCCTCGTGCGGCAATCATGTGCCGCTCGCCGATTTGGTGCACTCACCCTTTGAATCTAGGGCCGAACTCACAAAATCTGGAGCCGACGGCCGGATTCGAACCGGCGACCCGCTGTTTACAAAACAGCTGCTCTGCCAGCTGAGCTACGTCGGCGCTGCGCCCCGATTATATGAGGGCTAAGAGGTGGCGACCGTCGTGTGCGCCGGCTCGAGGGCGTTGATGGTGATCTGGTTAACCGGCACGTTGTCGCTCAGGAAGGTGGTGACAAAGGTGCTGCGCGTCGGGTCCCACCAGGTGATCAAGTAGTTCTGGCCCGGTGGCATCATGACTTTGAAGTTCCCCTTGGCGTCGGTTGAGGTCGAGTAGATCTTGCCACCCGAGTCGTCGTAGGTGTGCGGCTTGACGATCTTCCAGTGGGTCGCGATCCGCACCAGCCGGTTGGCGACCGGCGTCGGGGTCTGATCGCTGAGCACCAACGTGCCGGTCAATGGCTGGTCCGCGTGCAGCGCCGTGTTCGCCTGGGCGGCCCATGTCGTCTTCGGATAATCGGTGACCAGCTCGGTCATGGCGTCGCGGGCTTGCTGGAAGCGCATCTGTTGCACGAAGGCGAGCCCGGCGTTGTAGAGCGTCTGCGGGAGTGCGCCTGCCTGCGCCAGCTTGCCCTCGGGGCTATCGGGAAATTCCTTGACGAGGTTCTCGTACCAGGTGAGCGCGTTTGGATAGTCCGCCGGCTCCTGCTGCGTGTACCACTGCGCAAAGCCGTCATAGGCGGTGGCCAGCCCGGCATTGGTCGAGGCGGTCAGGTTGCCGGTGGCATCGACCGTGGCCACCATTCGGTACTTGTCGATGCCGGCCTGGAATTGCTTGTTCGCGACCAGGGATTGGCCCCAGGCGGTGAAGAGGTCGGCGAGCGCGGCATTGGCGCGGGTCACCCAGTCGGCCAGGCCGATCTTGATCGCCGCCCGGAGCTGGGCTTCGCTGTCGACGAACTTCCCTGCCTTCGTCAGCTGGACACCCCAGAGGAAGTGGGTCTCCGCCGTGCCGGACTGGGCGCGGTCCGCGAGCTCGCCGAGCAGGAGCCGCGAGGCAGCATTGCCGGCCACCGACTCGACCGTCGCGTACTGGTCGAGCGCCTGGCTGTAGGCGCCGCGCGACTCCGACGCCTGCGCCTGCGAGAGCTGATTCTGGGAGAAGGCATACACGCCGCCCGGGATCGCCAGGAGAAGCACGACGATGCCGACCGGCACGAGGAATAGCCGGGTTTTGCCCGGTCGTTTGACAGGCTGGTCCGGACCAGCGGCGGCGTATTGAGCTGGCTGGCTCATCTCGACTGGCTCGAATAACGAGTTGACGTTTGCGAGCCTGCGCCCGTAGACTAAGGCACTTGTATTGTTGAGTTTGTGAATTCAGTTAGTCAACTTTGAGAGAGGAGAGGCAACATGGCCAAGTCCGCAACCGAGTTGAAGGGAACCGACTACGTGCACCCGGAGGTCCTCGTCGACACCCAGTGGGTCGCTGATCACCTCAACGACCCGAAGGTGAAGATCGTCGAGGTTGACGTCGACACCAGCGCCTACGACACCGGGCATATCAAAGGTGCCATCGGGCTCGACTGGCGCAAGGACCTGCAGGCGCGGCCGATCCGCGACCTTCTTTCCAAGGACAAGCTCGAGGAACTCCTCTCGTCCAAGGGCGTCAGCAACCCGGACACCGTGCTGGTCTACGGGGACAACAACAACTGGTTTGCCGCGTGGTTCGTCTGGAACCTGAAGTACTACGGCCACCAGGACGTGCGGTTGATCAACGGTGGCCGCAAGAAGTGGCAGGACGAAGGCCGCGAGCTGGTGACCGACGCGCCGACCATCAAGCCGGCGAACTACAAGGCGGGCCAGCCGGACAAGTCGATTCGGGCGCTGCGCGATGAAGTGCTGGCCGACCTTGGCAAGGCCGGCGTGGCGCTGGTTGACGTCCGTTCGCCCAAGGAGTACAGCGGTGAGCTGCTCGCGCCGGAGAACCTTCCGCAGGAGGGGGCGCAGCGCGGCGGCCACATCCCGGGCGCCGCGAACATCCCGTGGGGCCAGGCGGTCCGCGAAGACGGCACGTTCAAGTCGGTCGACGAGTTGCGCGCCCTCTACGGATCGAAGGGTGTCACCGCCGACAAGGCCGTGATCGCCTACTGCCGGATCGGCGAGCGCTCATCGCATACCTGGTTCGTCCTGCACTATCTGCTCGGCTACCCCAACGTCCGGAACTACGACGGTTCCTGGACGGAGTGGGGGAGCCTGATCGGCGCACCGATCGAACGATAAGTCGCTTATAGCGCCGGAAGGAAGGATCAGCCGCCGCTTGGCCGAAGCGCAGCGAAGGCTCGGGTTTCCCGACGGCGGCGCCAAGGGAGGAAACGGCTGGGTTTCCTCCCTTGGTTATGACAGCGGGATGACAGCCGTAACGGTTTGCCACATGACGTGACCTCCAGATCGGCGTAACGTTATGGCTGACGGCGAGAGCGAGTGGCCGGCGGCCTGAGGAGGGGTGCCAGCCTAGACGCTGCCTAAACGAAAGAGGGGTGCGTTTCGGTGAGGGGTCTTCGTCGTCTGATCTTCGTAATCGTCGTGGTCGGCCTGTTGGCCGGCGTTCCGCTCTCGGCGGTTGCCAGTGAGAGCATCCTTTCCGGCGACGTCCGGCAGGCCGAGGTCACGTTCAATCAGTCATTGCTGGCAGCCGTCCGCGGCGGCCTGGATCGCGGCGCCGCCGACACGATGGTGTGGCGCTACAGCCAGGTCAGCGCCATCAAGTCGTCGGCCTGGTGGCAGGCTCCGATCGCGGATCACCACAAGCTGGACGAGCTGAACCAGCTCACCGACGAGCTCGAGGCCACCTATCAGCAACAGGTCGCCGACAGCCGCGACGCCCTTCAGCGCCAACTGCACCACTGGAACCAGATGCTGACCGAGGCTCAGAATGCCGGCGTCTCCGCCGACGGACTCGATGCCAGCACGGCCCGTTTTGCCAACTACGCCGCGCTCGCGACCACGCCCAACGCGTTGGTCGCTCTGTCGTCGGTGGTCAGCGACCAGTACGCGATCCTCGACGGCCGCATGGCCGCCTACCGGTCGGCGCGCGACCAGGTCGATGCCGCGGCGCAGAACGCGAAGACCTTGCTGGCAGGCGCCGGCCAGTACCCGCAGCTCAGCCTCACCGGTTTTGCGGCGCAGATCGGCGCGGCCACCGACAGCCTGCCATCCGTTCACAGTGCCGAGGCCTTCGGGCCGATTCTCGCGCAGCTGCAGCAGACGGCGGCCGGCATCCAGGGATTACTCGACGCCCGCACCAACGCCTACAACCAGCTGGCAGACACGCGGTCGACGCTCGCTTCGGCGCAGGCGATCCGGGCGAACCTCGGCAACCACCCGAGCACGATCAACTACCTGGCCGGACAACTTCCCGGTGCGGCGGACCAGGCCACCTTCGAATCGATCAGCTCGCAGCTTTACCAGGAGAAGCAGGCGCTCGCGGGCGCCATCTACCTCAAGCAGTCCGTCCCGGTTTCCTATAACGCCGGCGTCGGCAAAGTGATCGTGATCTCGCTGTCGCGCCAGGTGCTGACCGCCTACCAGGACGGCAATGCGATCCTGACCACCTTCGTCGCGACCGGTCGCCCGCAGCTGCCGACACCGCCCGGCGTGTACCACATCTTCGCCCGCTACTCGCCCTACAAGTTCATCTCGCCCTGGCCCTATGGGAGCCCCTGGTGGTACCCCTCGTCCTGGACCAGCTTCGCGATGGAGTTCATCGGTGGCGGCTATTTCATCCACGACGCGCCCTGGCGGTCCTGGTACGGTCCCGGCGCCAACCTCTACAACGGCACCCACGGTTGCGTGAATGTGCCGTACAGTCCGATGGCGACCCTCTGGAACTGGGCCCCGATCGGGACGACCGTCGTCGTCCTGTACTAGCCGCGACACCATACATATATAGGTTGTGGACCCCCCTGCCCCGCGAGCGGGGTGGGGGTTGATTTAGGCGATAACGTCATTGACGATCTGGCCAAACTCTGCTATTGTTTATTCTCGCCTAGCAGTCGCTAGGTCTTTTTTGTGTCTGGACCCTTTTACCCCCTGGAGATTCAATGCCTGCCCTAGCTTCGACCATCACCCTGCAGTGTCAAACCTGTAAGGAACGCAATTACACCACCGTCAAGAACAAGAAGAACGATCCCGACCGGCTGGAGATCCAGAAGTTCTGCCCCCGATGCCGGAAACATACCGCCCACAAGGAAACCAAGTAGGGGTGGCAACCTTCTTATACTGTTCGCGCCGACCGGCACAGGGGTGTAGCTCAGTTGGTAGAGCAGCGGTCTCCAAAACCGCGGGTCGGGCGTTCGAGTCGCTCCACCCCTGCCAGACTCAGGTATAACTACATGGCCAATAGCGTTCCTACCGAACCAAGGTCGAATAGAGTGCTGCAACGCCCAACTCCCGCTCCGCGTCGTGGCCTCATCCGCAACTTCGAGGACATCGTCGGCGAGCTCCGCAAGGTCATCTGGCCCAGCTGGGGTGAGCTGCGAACGATGACGTTTGTCGTGATCGTCACGGTGGTAGTGGTATCGATCATGCTCGGGCTTATCGACTACGTGCTGAGCCAGACGCTGGTCAAAGTGGAGTTCCCGAAACTTGGCTGAGTCTCAGAACGGCAAACCCTTGGAAGCGCAAGGCGCCGAAGTGCCCGCGCCGGCCAAGGCGCGCGGCCGTCGCCCGGCGCCCAAGGAAGCGGCCGAAGCGGGCCGTATCTGGACCGGCGACCGGGTCACCGTTGGCGAAGGCCATCCCGCGCCACCCGAGACGCCCTCCGCCGTCGTTCCCGGGGAGGTCGCCAAGCCGATCGCTGCCGAGGGTGAGGCGCACTGGTACGTCGTCCACGCGTATTCCGGCCATGAAGAGAAGGTGCGCAACAACCTGATGAAGCGCGTCGACTCGATGGATATGCACGACCGCATCTTCGAGGTGCTGGTGCCGACGGAGGACGTGATCGAGATCAAGGACGGTCAGCGTCGCCACGTGGCAAAGCGCACGTTCCCCGGCTACATCCTGGTCAACATGATCATGTCCGACGAGTCGTGGTACGTCGTGCGCAACACGCCCGGTGTCACGAGCTTCGTCGGCTCGGGCAACAAGCCGGTCCCGCTGCAGGAAAAGGAGATCAAGTCGATCCAGAAGCAGATCAAGGCCGAAGCCCCCAAGGTACGGGTCGAGTACCAGGTGGGCGAGAACGTGCGCGTCATCGACGGGCCGTTCTCGGACTTCCACGGCAAGGTCGACGAGATCAACGCCGACAAGGGCAAGCTCAAGGTGCTGGTCAACATGTTCGGCCGGGAGACCCCGGTCGAACTCGACCTCCTCCAGGTGGAGCGCTTGAAGTAATGGCAAAGAAGAAGGTCAAGGCCATCGTCAAGATCCAAATGGAGGCGGGGAAGGCCACGCCCGCGCCGCCGGTCGGCACCGCCCTCGGTCCGCACGGCGTCAACATCATGGAGTTCGTCAAGACCTACAACGACCGCACCGCCTCGATGGCCGGCCAGGTGATCCCGGTGGAGATCACGATCTTCGAAGATCGGACCTTTACCTTTGTCACCAAGACCCCGCCGGCGGCGGCTTTGCTGAAGAAAGCGGCGGGCGTGGAGAAGGGCTCGGCCAAGCCGAACAAGGAGAAGGTCGGCAAGGTCAGCAAGCAGCAGGTTCGCGAGATCGCGCAGCTCAAGCTCAAAGACTTGAATGCCTACGACGTCGAGGCTGCGATGAAGATGGTCGAAGGGACGGCGCGCTCACTCGGGATCGAGGTTTCTGCCTGATGCCGCAAGCCCGAGGTAAGAAGTACAAGGAGGCCGCGAAGGCGATCTCGCGCACCGAGCCGTACGCGCCGGATGAGGCGGTCCGCCTGGTGCTGAAGAGCTCGACGTCGAAGTTCGATGGCTCGATCGAGGCTCACCTCCGCCTGGGGGTGGATCCGCGGCATGCCGATCAGATGGTCCGCGGCTCGGTCGTCCTGCCGCACGGCACCGGCAAGAAGCGCCGGGTGCTGGTGTTTGCCACCGGCGAGAAGGCGCGCGAGGCGACCGAGGCCGGCGCGGATTACGTCGGCGCCGATGACCTGGTCAAGCGGATCCAGGAAGGCTGGCTCGATTTCGATGTCGCGCTGGCCACCCCGGACCTGATGGGACAGGTCGGCCGCCTGGGCAAGATCCTCGGCCCGCGTGGCCTGATGCCGAACCCGCGTGCCGGCACGGTCACGTTCGATATCGGCCGGGCGGTCAAGGACATCCAGGGCGGCCGCATCGAGTACCGGGTCGACAAGACCGGCATCATCCACACCAACATCGGCAAGGCGTCCTACAGCGAGGCGCAGCTGCGCGACAATTTCGCCGCGCTGATGGACGCGGTGGTCCGCGCCAAGCCGGGCTCGGCCAAGGGCCAGTACTTGCGCTCGGTCTACCTCTCCCCGACGATGGGGCCCAGCGTGCCAGTCGACCCCGCCGCCGCCGGCCGGATGAGCTAACCAGACCTCGCGCCGATGGCGAATACGAAAACCGGCGATCCCGCGGTCGACACCTTCCTCAAGGGCTACCCTCCGCCAGTGCGCGAGATTGCCGTCAAGGTACGCGAGGTGATCCTCTCGGTGCTGCCGGATGCGACCGAGAAGGTGTTCCCCGGATGGAAGGTGATCCAGTATGGCGCCGGGGCGGGCCGCGAGGACGTCTTCGCCGTCATCTCGCTACAGAAGGAGCGGGTCAACCTGGGCCTGGCAAACGGCGCCACGTTGCCCGATCCGGAAGGGCTGCTCGAGGGCACCGGGGTGGGCATCCGGCACGTCAAATTGACTTCGCCCGAGGCGGCGGGCGCACCTGCCGTGCGCACGCTGGTGCAGGGCGCCTTGTCAGCGACCAAGAACGGCGGCTGATATACTCTCGCTTCGCGACAACTCAATAGCCGATGACCGCTGGGGCCGGCCGAGCCGGCTTAATGGTCCAGCGCAGGCGAGCAGGATGCAATGACGGCCTCCCTCGCCTTTAGCGCGAAGGAGGTTTTTTTATTGGCAACCGGGCAAGAAAGGCGAGAAGATCGATAAGAAGGCGGAGAAGGCCGCGACCATCGCCGACCTGACCGCCCGGCTCAAGGCATCGTCGACGGCCGTGCTCGCGGACTACCGCGGCATGACGGTCGGCCAGATGCGTGACCTGCGTACCAAGCTGCGCGGCGGCGGGATCGAGATGGTGGTCGTGAAGAACACGCTGGCCCGGCGCGCCGCCAAAGCCGCCGGCTACGAACCGCTCAGCGCCGAGCTGGTCGGGCCGATCGCGATGCTGTTCGCGGTCGACGATGTCTCGGCGCCCGCCCGAATCCTCAACGACTACATCCGCGCGAACCGGAAGATGGTCATCAAGGGTGGTCTCCTCGAAGGCCAGGTCATCAAGGCCGACGCCGTCACCGAGCTGGCCGACCTGCCCTCGCGCGAGGTCCTGCTCAGCCGGCTGCTGGGCGCGATGCAGGCCCCGCTCGGCAATCTGGCCAGTGTGCTGCAGGCCCCGCTCACGGAGTTCGCTCGCACTCTCGATGCCGTTCGCAGTCAGAAAGAATCACAGTCACCGGCCCCGGCAGCGGCCGCAAGTTAGGAGGAAACAATGGCAAAGGTAAGCGTCGACGATTTCGTATCCGCGTTGAAGGAATGGACCGTGGTGGATGTCATGAACGCCATCAAGGCCATCGAGACCGAATTTGGCGTAACGGCAGCGGCCCCGGTGGCCGTGGCAGCGGCGCCGGCCGGCGGCGGTGGAGCGGGCGCCGCGGCGCCGGAAGCCGAGCAGACCGAGTTCCAGGTGGTGCTGACCTCGGCCGGCGACGCCAAGATCGGTGTGATCAAGGTCGTCCGCGAGATCACCGGACTGGGTCTCAAGGAAGCCAAGGACCTGGTCGACCAGGCGCCGAAGCCGGTCAAGCAGGGCGTCAACCGCGAAGAGGCCGAAGGCGTTCTGAAGAAGCTCAAGGACGCGGGCGCCGGCGCCGAGATCAAATAAGACAAGTTGTTTGAGCCCCGCCTGATGAACCCCTCCCCCGCTCGCGGGGGAGGGCAGGGAGGGGGCCAGCGATGAGCCGCTACCTTGTTGCGACCAAGGGTCCGCTGGCCGAGCCCGTCACCGATCAGCTCGCCGAATGCCTGCGCGAGGGCAAACAGGGATTCTGGCTCGACATCGAGAACCCCGACGATGCCGACTTTGCGCTGCTCGAGCACACCTTCAAGTTTCACCAGCTGACGCTCGAGGACATTCGGCACCAGAACCAGCGGCCGAAGGTCGAGGAGTACACCGGCTACGCCTTCGTTGTCCTTTTCACGGCTGAGCTGGAGGGATCGCGGGTCGAGATCCGCGAACACCACCTCTACCTATCGTCCCAGTACCTGGTCAGCGTGCACATCGAGCCGTCCGACCCGCTCGACCGCTTACGGGAGCGGATCAAGGCCAACCCCGATCTGGCGAAACGGTCCTTGCCCTACCTCTTTTACCTGGTGGTCGACCAATTGGTGGACGCCCTGTTTCCGGTGCTCGAGAAGCTGGATGAGGCGACCGACGCCGTGGAGGACGGCATCATCCTGCGCCCGGACACGGCGGCGCTCACCGAATTGTCGGATCTGAAACGGGCGGTCGTCGACCTGCGCAAGGTTCTCGGGGCCCAGCGGGATGTCTTCCAGCGGCTGACGACGCGTGCCATCGGCGAGGTGGGCGACCAGGAGATGTCGATCTATTACCGCGACGTCTACGACCACCTGGTGCGGCAGTACGAGACGGTCGACTCGCTGCGCGACCTGCTGAGCACCGCCATGGACGTGTACCTCTCGACCGTGTCGAACCGGCTGAACCTGCGGATCACGCGGCTGACGGTCTTCGCCACCCTCTTCTTGCCGCTGACCTTCCTGACCGGGTTTTTCGGGATGAACTTTGCCTGGTTGGTGGCGCATATCGCGCCGGCCTGGACCTTCTGGCTGCTGGCAGTCGGCGTCATGGGCCTGACGACGCTCGCCCAGCTCTTCTACTACCGCCGCCGCGGCTGGATCTAGCGAGAGGTCGGGTCGACGATGCGGCAGGGGATGTCCGCGTTCTCGTCGAGGTGGTAGCTGGCGCAAATCCGGTGGTACCCGTCGGCAATCGTCAGTGGAACCTCGGTCGCTCCAATCTGACCCCGAACCAGCAGCACCGGGGACAGCTGCCTGCCGACCTTGACCTTCTTGATGTCCCTGGCTACGTGGAGGTTCTCGGGGGGGAGGACCGCTAAGCGGCTGGCCCGCAAAAGGTCCTTCGCCTTTCGGCGCACGATCGGAGCGCTGCGCAGCCGCCGCACCAGGCGCTTGGCCCGGGCAACCGGCATCAGCAAACTGAGGTAATGCTCGGCGGCCGGATAATCGTCGGCATCGGGCTTCTCCGCCCAGTTCTCCGTCAGCTTCCTGACCATCTCTGCGAGCCTACACTGCCACCCCGCGCAGGCCCAAACGGCTGTTCGGTGCGTTCAGGTTTGAGGACTGGTCTGCGTTGTTCTCCCAGGGAGAACGGGCGTGTTCAAATGGTTAGTCTTCTTCGTGCTGATCCTGGCCGCCATCCTGGCGTTCGTCAGCTGGGTGATGGGCGTCCCGATCCCGGGGTTTTCGGGCTTTCAGCAGAACCCGTTCAACCAGTAGCCGAAACCCCTTCCGCTGGGCCCGAGGGAGTGCTAGACTAACCGGCGATTAGTCTGACCGAGCTCCGAACGACGACCTGACCGACACCCCATACCCCGGGGAACCCGCCCTGGGCCCGCTCGCGAAGCCGTACCGGTTTCGCGGCAAAGATGTTTGCGCGCTTGACACCGTGGGTACCCTGATGTTACTATTGCCGTTCGGTGCTTCCAGGGTTGCCTTTCCGCGTCCCTAGAGCAGTCTGCCTGCCCACCATTTTTTCCTGCTTCATCTGAAAGGAGAGTCCATGATTCAGCCTTCCTCTAACGGCTCTCGCGTCAGCTACGGCAAGATCCCGGAGATGCTCCCGGTCGCCGACCTGATCGAGACCCAGATCCGTTCCTTCAGCTGGTTCAAGCGCGAGGGTCTGCGGGAGCTGTTCGAAGAGATCAACCCGATCACTGACTACACGGGCAAGAACTACGAGCTCAAGTTCCTGGACTACGAGTTCGGCCAGCCCAAGTTCGACAAGGAGGAGTGCCGCAATCGCGACATGACCTTCGCGGCCCCCCTGCGGATCAACACGCGCCTGACGATCCGAACCGGGGAGAACGCCGGCGAGATCAAGGAATCCGAGGTCTTCATGGGCGACTTCCCGATCATGACCGAGGAAGGCACCTTCATCGTCAACGGCACCGAGCGGGTGGTCGTCTCCCAGCTGGTCCGGTCCCCAGGGATCTATTTCACCAGCGGCGAGGACCGGGCCTCCGGCCGGATGCTCTACGCCGCCAAGCTCATCCCCAACCGGGGCGCCTGGCTCGAGATCGAGACCTCGGGCAAGGACGTGCTCACGGTCAAGATCGACCGCAAGCGGAAGATCCCGGTCACTACCCTGGTGCGCGCGCTTGGTTATGGCAGCAACAACGAGATCAAGGCGCTGTTCGCCGACGTCGACAGCAACGCCGAGCACAAGTTCATCCAGTCGACGCTGGAGAAGGACTCCTCGACCGACGTCAACGACGCCCTGGTTGAGATGTACAAGAAGATCCGCCCCGGTGACCCGCCAACCGTCGACAACGCGCGGGCGCTGATGACGGCGCTCTTCTTCAACCCCCGCCGCTTCGACCTCTCCAAGGTCGGCCGCTTCAAGCTGAACCGGCGACTGGGCCTGGGCACGGACATGAATGTCCGCACCCTCTCCAACGACGACTTCATCGCGATCATCCGCAAGCTGATCGAGCTGAATAACGGCACCGGCGAGCCGGACGACATCGACCACCTGGGCAACCGCCGGGTGCGTGCCGTCGGCGAGCTGCTGCAGAACCAGTTCCGCATGGGCCTGATCCGGATGGAGCGCATCATCAAGGAGCGCATGACGATCTGCGACGCGGCCACCGTGACCGCGGCCAGCCTGATCAACGCGCGGCCGGTGGTGGCGGCCATCAAGGAGTTCTTCGGATCGAGCCAGCTGTCGCAGTTCATGGACCAGACCAACCCGCTGGCCGAGCTGACGCACAAGCGCCGCCTCTCGGCGCTCGGCCCCGGCGGCCTGTCCCGCGAGCGCGCCGGCTTCGATGTCCGCGACGTGCACCACTCCCACTACGGCCGCATCTGCCCGATCGAGACCCCGGAAGGTCCGAACATCGGCCTGATGGGCTCGCTGGCGACCTTCGCCCGGGTCAACGCGTACGGCTTCATCGAGACGCCGTTCCGCCGGGTGTACAGCACCGTGCCCGCCGACAAGGCCCACCGCGACACACTGGTCGGGCGGACGCTGCGTGAGGACGTGCTGGAGCCGGCCAACCGCAAGAACAAGCTGGCCAAGAAGGGCGACAAGCTCGACCGCGACATGGTCGAGGAGCTGGTCAAGGCCAAGGCGGGCGACGTGGCGATCAAGCCCTGGGTGTCCGACGAGGTGGAATACCTCTCGGCCGACGAGGAGGACCACTTTGTCGTCGCGCAGGCAAATGCGCCGCTCGACAAGGACAGTCACTTTACGGAGGAGCGGACCACCGCCCGCACCAAGAATCTCTTCCTGGTGGCGGACGTCAACCGCATCGAGTACATGGATGTGTCGCCCAAGCAGACGGTCAGCGTGGCGACCGCGCTGATCCCGTTCCTGGAGCACGACGACGCCAACCGCGCCCTGATGGGATCGAACATGCAGCGCCAGGCGGTGCCGCTGGTCGTGACCGAGGCGCCGATCGTCGGCACCGGCATGGAGTCGGCCGCCGCCAAGGACTCGGGTGAGCTGATCGTGGCCAGGCTGGACGGCACCGTCGTGTCCTGCGCCGCCCCACCGCCGGCGGATTCGCCCGCGGCCAAGCTGGACAGTTTCAAGCGCGAGCTCGGCATCCTGCTGAAGCCGGACGACGGATCGGCAGAGCAGTGGTACCCCGTCCACAAGTTCGAACGCTCTAACCAGGGCACCTGCCTTTCGCAGCGGGTCATCGTCAAAGCCGGGCAGCATGTGACTGCCGGCACCGCGCTGGCGGACGGCCCGGCCACCTCGGAAGGGGAGCTGGCGCTCGGCCGCAACATCCTGGTGGCGTTCATGCCCTGGGAGGGCTACAACTACGAAGACGCGATCCTGATCTCCGAGTCGGTCGTGCGCGAGGACAAGTACACCTCGATCCACATCGAGGAGTACGAGATCGAAGCCCGCGACACCAAGCTAGGCCCGGAGGAGATCACGCGCGATATCCCCAATGTCAGCGATGAGACGCTGAAGAACCTCGACGAGCGCGGCATCGTTTACATCGGCGCGGAGGTCCACCCGGGCGACATCCTGGTGGGGAAGATCACGCCGAAGGGCGAGTCGGAGTTGAGCGCCGAGGAGCGCCTGCTGCGGGCCATCTTTGGTGAGAAGGCGCGCGAGGTGCGCGATTCCTCACTGCGCGTACCGCACGGCGAGCGCGGCATCGTGGTCGATGTCAAGATCTTCAGCCGCGAAACCAAGGACGAGCTGGCGCCCGGCGTCAACCAGCTGGTGCGGGTCTATGTTGCCCAGAAGCGCAAGATCGCGCAGGGCGACAAGATGGCCGGCCGGCATGGGAACAAGGGCGTCATCGCCCGGATCCTTCCCGCCGAGGACATGCCTTACATGCCGGATGGCACGCCGGTCGAGCTGGTGCTGAACCCGCTGGGCGTGCCGAGCCGCATGAACCTTGGCCAGGTGCTCGAGACGCACCTTGGCTGGGCGGCGCACGCGCTGGGCTTGAAAGTCGCCACCCCCGTCTTCGACGGCGCGTCCGAGGAGACGATCGAGTCGGAGCTGGTGCGGGCTGGTCTGCCGGAGTCGGGCAAGATCACGTTACGCGACGGCCGCACCGGTGAGCAGTTCGACCACGAAGTGACGGTCGGCTACATCTATATGTTGAAGCTGGCCCACCTGGTCGAGGACAAGATCCACGCCCGGTCGACGGGTCCCTACTCGCTGGTGACGCAGCAGCCGCTGGGCGGCAAGGCGCAGTTCGGCGGCCAGCGGTTTGGTGAGATGGAAGTCTGGGCGCTCGAAGCGTATGGCGCCTCGCACATCCTGCAGGAGATCCTGACGGTGAAGTCCGACGACATCGTGGGCCGCGTCAAGGCTTACGAGGCGATCGTCAAGGGCGAGAACACGCTGGAGGCCGGTATTCCGGAGTCGTTCCGGGTGCTGGTGAAGGAGCTCGAAGGCTTGGCGTTGGGTGTCGAGATCCAGTCCGACGGCGAGAAGCAGGTGATCCTGTCCGAAGACGACATGAGCGAGATGCCGCTCGACCTTGGCATCAACCTCGAACGCGATGAGATCGATGAGTCGGACCAATGGGCGACCGGCGCGCCGCGGGCTGCGCAGAATCCCCTTGATTCTTTGAGGTAATCAATGACACTGAAACTAGAAAATTTCGACGCGCTGAAGCTCTCGCTGGCATCGCCCGAGACCATCCTCTCGTGGTCGCACGGCGAGGTGACCAAGCCGGAGACGATCAACTACCGCACCCTGAAGCCGGAGCGCGACGGCCTGTTCTGCGAGCGGATCTTCGGACCGCAGCGCGACTGGGAATGCCACTGCGGCAAGTACAAGCGCTACCGCTACAAGGGGATCATCTGCGACAAGTGCGGCGTGGAGGTCACGCGCTCCAAGGTTCGGCGCGAGCGGATGGGGCACATCAAACTGGCCTCACCGGTCAGCCACGTCTGGTACTTCAAGGGGATCCCGTCGCGGATGGGCTTGCTGCTCGACATGTCCCCGCGCAACCTGGAGAAGGTCCTCTATTTCGCGAACTACATCGTCACGCATATCGACGAGGACGCCCGCAAGGAGTACCTCTCGAAGTCCTCGCCGCAGCACAACGATCGCGTGATCAAGCTGCAGGAGGAGCGCGACGTTGCCATCAAGGAACTCAAGGATGACCTTGACCAGCGGATCAAGGCCAAGCAGGACGATACCAAGACCAAGAGCAAGGCGCTCGAGGAGTCGCTCGACGAAACCGTCGACGCGATGACGTCGCGCGCCAAGGAACTCGTCGACAAGATCAAGGCCCAGAAGGGCAAGAAGGCCGCGACCAACTTCACGATCGGCGAAGGCGATGACGAGCAGGTCATCATCGAGAAGGGCACCCTCTTCGAGGACAAGCTCGCCCGCGAGCTGCCCAAGCAGGTCGAGAAGAAGATCGACCAGGTGCAGGCCGCGACCAAGAAGCGCCAGCAGGAGCTCAAGGGCAAGTCCGACGAAGAGATCGCGAAGTGGCGTGAGGACTACGAGCAGAAGGCCGGCACGCTCAACGACCGGCTGAAGAAGGACACCGAAGGCCTCTCGGGCGATATCGAGTCGTCCAAGACCCAGCTGGACTCGCTCTACGTCAAGCAGCTGCTCTCCGACCAGGAATTCCGCGAGTTCACCGAGAAGTTCGGCAAGGTCTTCAAGGCCGGCATCGGCGCGCAGGCGATCCACGATCTCCTGGCGCGCATCGATCTGCTACAGGAGTCCGGCATCCTCCGCGAGGAGTCGAAGTCGACCTCCGGCCAGAAGCGGCAGAAGGCGATCAAGCGGCTCAAGGTGGTCGAGGCCTTCCGCAAGTCAGGGGCGTCGGCGACCTGGATGATCCTCGACGTGCTCCCGGTCATCCCGCCGGAACTGCGCCCGATGGTGCAGCTGGACGGCGGCCGCTTCGCCACCTCCGACCTCAACGACCTCTACCGCCGCGTCATCAACCGCAACAACCGGCTGAAGCGGCTCCTCGAGCTCGGTGCGCCCGAGATCATCGTGCGTAACGAGAAGCGGATGCTGCAGGAAGCCGTCAATGCGCTGATCGATAACGGCCGCCGCGGCCGGGCGATCACCGGCACCGGTAACCGCAAGCTGAAGTCGCTCTCCGACATGCTGAAGGGCAAGCAGGGCCGATTCCGCCAGAACCTGCTCGGCAAGCGTGTCGACTACTCGGGTCGCTCGGTCATCGTGGTCGGCCCCGAGCTGAAACTGCACGAGTGCGGGCTGCCCAAGAAGATGGCGCTCGAACTCTTTAAGCCGTTCGTGATGCGCGAGCTGGTGAGCAAGGGCTACACGCAGAACATCAAGTCCGCCAAGCGGATGGTGGAGCGCGTCCGTCCGGAAGTGTGGGACGTGCTCGACGAGGTGATCAAGGAGCATCCGGTGCTCCTCAACCGCGCGCCCACGCTGCACCGTCTCGGCATCCAGGCCTTCATGCCGGTGCTCGTCGAGGGATCGGCGATTCAGATCCATCCGCTGGTGTGTAGCGCCTTCAACGCCGACTTCGACGGCGACCAGATGGCCGTCCACGTCCCGCTCTTCAGCGGCGCCATCGCGGAAGCCAAGAACTTGATGATGTCGTCGAACAACATCCTGTCGGCATCGGATGGCCATCCGGTCATCAGCCCGACCCAGGACATCGTGCTCGGCACCTACTACCTGACCATGATCAAGGCCACGCCCAACATTAAGGACCAGGAGCTGCCCACCTACGGCACGGCCGAGGAAGCCCTGCTCGCGCTCGACAACAAGCGCGTGCATGTGCAGCAGGAGGTGCGCGTCCGCATCGACGGCAAAATGGTCCGGACCTCGCCCGGCCGCGTGCTCTTCAACACCGTGCTCCCGATCGGCGTGCAGCCGGCGGAGGGCCACGGCGAGGCAATGGTCTACCAGAACGCCGTCTTCGACAAGAAGGCGCTACGGGCGATCGTCGCGGAGTGCTTCCGCCTTCACGGCAACGAACTGACCGCGCGGGTCGCCAATGACATCAAGCGGGTCGGCTTCGCCTACGCGACCAAGGCCGGGATCACGATCTCGGCAATGGACATCAAGACGCCGGCCGGCAAGGCCGCCATCCTCGCAGGCGCCGAAAAGAAGCTCGGCGATATCGACCTGCAGTTCCGGCGCGGCCTGATCACCGACGACGAGCGCTACACCCAGACGGTTGACCTGTGGACCACGGCGACGGAAGAAGTCACCGCCGCCACCATGAAGAGCTTCGACGCCCTTCACCCGGTGTTCATGATGGCCAACTCCGGCGCCCGAGGCAACATCCAGCAGATCCGGCAGCTGGCCGGCATGCGAGGCCTGATGGCCGACCCGACGGGCCGGATCATCGACCTGCCGATCAAGGCGAACTTCTCCGAAGGGCTGACCGTGCTCGAGTACTTCATCTCCACGCACGGTGCCCGCAAGGGTCTGGCCGACACCGCGCTCCGTACGGCAGACTCGGGCTACCTGACCCGCCGGCTGGTCGACGTGGCCCAGGACGTCATCGTTCGCAGCGAAGACTGCGGCACGACCTCCGGCATCTGGGTGACCGAAATTTCGGAGGAGCGCGCGCTGACCGAGCCGCTGTTCGAGCGGATTGCCGGTCGCGTGGCGGCCGCCGAGGTTCAGGACCCGAC
>VBHO01000232.1 GCA_005882045.1 Chloroflexota bacterium
AGGAGGGTGCCGACCAGCTGACCGTGGCTGAGGCGTTGCCGGAGATGGCGCTGATATTCGTCGGCGCGGTCGGCAAGGGAAACATGGCGCTGCCGGTCAACCAGACGCTGCCAGGATCTGCGGGCCACGGGTCGGCGCCGGGCGCACCCCACCATCCCCAGGGATCGATCGCGGTCCAGGAACTATTGATGTAGACGCCGAAATGCAGGTGCGGGCCGCTGCTGCAACCGGTGTTGCCGCTGAGCCCGAGGATCTGGGCCCGGTCGACGACCTGGCCCACGCTCACGGCAACCTGTGACATGTGGGCGTAGCGGGTGCTGTAGCCGTTGCCGTGGTCGATGATCACGTTCTGCCCGAAGCAGGGATTGATCGAGTCGATGCCGGCCAGGGTGACGGTCCCCGGAGCCGCTGCGAGGATGTTCTCGTAGTTGAGGGCGTAGTCCCATCCGTTGTGGCCGTCGTAGTAGAGGTAATCACCGCCCCCGACCGTCGATCGACGCCGTTGGACTTCAGCCCCACCGATCCGTCGAACTCGCACACCCTACCGTCCGTGGTGTAGTCGGGGTTGCAGTGGTCGAAGACCGACGTGATGTTGTGCCATGTCAGGTAGGGACGAGTCAAGAATTGCGGCGCCGAAGTCGTCGTCTGCGCCTGCATCGTCAGCGCGGGCTGGGATGGCTGCATCCGGGTCGCGACCCGACCGGCAAGTTCGCTGTGCATCCGGTTCTGGGGTATGGTGGCGATGCGTGCCGCAGGCTGGGTGCTCGTCACCAGCACCGGGCGGAGGTGCTCGTCCTTGATGTAGGCGGGCTGGACCGCCGATGAGGCGGGCGCGGCCGCCACGGTCTGGCTCGAGGCGGGCTGCGTCGGAATGCGGGCCTGGGCTGCCAGCACCTGGGCTCCGGCCGCGCTGGTCGCGATCAGCACTGCACTCAGCGTGGTGAAGCGGAAACCTGATCCCCTCAAGGCTCAGGAGGATAACGCCGATGCGGCCGGGTTGCCTGCGCGAGCGGTCCCCCGAGACGTTAGCCAGCCGCTGTCAGGTTAGTTGTACCAGCCGAACACGTCGACGATCGTATCGGCGCTGCCGGCGCCGTTCAGCAGCGTGATCCGTCCGTCCGGTCCGAGCCGGGCCAGGACCAGGTTGCTCGCCGTCCTGCCCGCCGGCCAGTTGAGGTCCGAGCTACCTGGTGTGGCGGCGTCGCTGGGATAGACCGCCAGGTAGCTGGCCGCCGAGGTGTTCGTGACCGTGACGTTGACCAGCACCGCCCTGGGCGGCACCGCCGCCGACATCGCGGGCACGCCGCCGAGCCCGGCAACCTGGGCGGTCAAGGGCGCGCCGGCGCGCACCGGCGCTCGGGGGATACCGCCCGCGCCGCTGCGGGTGTCGATGATTCTCGCCGGCCCGATCCCGGCCGGACACATCCACCAGCACGTCAAGCGTGCCCGCGGCATTGGTGACGTTGACCTGTCCGTTGGCGCCGACGCCGACGATGACCCGGTTCGGGACCGTCTGGCCGGCCGTGACGTTGACGCTCGACGTGGTCGGGATCGCCCCGCCTGCCGGAAAGACCGTCAGGTAGGTGGCGGTCGTGGGGTTGGTCGCGGTCACATTCAAGGCCACGGCCGAGACGCCGGTCGCCGGAACGCCGCCGTTGCCCAACACCGTGACCCCTGTGGTCTGCTGCGGCCCGAGGCTGGCCGACATTCTCGTGTCGAGCAGGCGGCTCGGAGTCAATCCCCGGTAGAGTCCGGCCGCATCGGCATCATTGCCGGTAATCGACGTCCAGCCCGCGACATCGAGCACGACATCGGCCGCACCCGCGGCGTTGAAGATGCTGATCGCGCCGTTGCGGCCCAGGGTGACCGTGACGAGGTTCGCAACCGTGGTATTGGGAGCAACGTTCAGGTTCGAGGTCGCGGGTCGGGCAGCGCCCGCCGGAAAGACGGTGAGATAGCTGGCGGCGGTGGGTCCCGTGACCGTCAAGTTGAATGTCACCGACGCCGCGCCGTTGGCCGGCACCGGGACACCGGGCTGACCGGCGACGATCAGGCTCCGCGTCTCGCCCGGCCCAAGCCGCCCGGCTCCCGCGCGCGTGTCATAGATGCGGGCCGGCGCGACGGGATGATATTGCCCCGGCCAGGGATTGCCGAACTTGACCCGAAGCGCATTCCAGAGATCCTGTGAGGTGCCGTCGTAGCCGAGCGCCCACATGCCGGTGCCGAGGAGATTGTTGTTGATCACCAGGTCGTACTTGTCGCCCAGCGAGGCGGCGTTGTCGTAATACAGCTCACGCCAGCTGCCGTGGTTGCCGCCGCACGGATCGTTGGTCGCCGGGCTGTACCACGACGCCCACGGCGAGGCCGCGATGCTGTCCCACGACTGGGTCAGCTGTTGTGCGCCGCAGCTCAAGTCGCTGAGCACCCCGGCATAGGTGTCGGCCTGCGCGCCGCCACTGGCCGTCGAGTTCGGCTTGTTGTCGACGGTGCTCCACTTATAACCAAAGTACGGGACCCCGAGGAGGATCTTCGACGCCGGCGCCTTCGACAGGTACTGCGCGACTGAGGTGGAGTCGTTGTAGGTCCCGCCGTTCAGCGGCGCGTTGGCGCCGGCGTGACCGGACATGTTGCCGAAGGCCATGTCGTAGGCCATGATGAAGAAGGCATCGACGTTGGGCGCCAGGTCGCCGATCTTGAAGATCCCTCCGTCCCAGCTGGCCGATCCCGAGTAGGTGTCGATGCTGACCATCGCCTGCGGCCAGCGCTGATGCACCTGCGAGGAGAGCTGGTGCATGAAATTGGTCAAGCCGCTCTGCATGTTGGGATAGCCCGAGCTCGAGGATCCCTCGAAATCGACGTTGACCCCATCGAGGTTCTTGGCCGCGATCGCATTGATCGTGTTGGTGATCGCCGCCTGGGTCGCGCTCGGCGTCGTGACGATCTGGTTGATGGTCGCGTTGTCGAACGCCTTGATCACGACCACCGCCCGATCGCCGGCCGCGTGCGCCCCGTTGATGGTGTTGACCAGGTTCTGGCTATTCCAACCGGTCCATCCGTTGGTCGTGGTGCTGATGCTGCCGTCGGCGTTGATGTCGAGGCCGAA
>VBHO01000037.1 GCA_005882045.1 Chloroflexota bacterium
ATCAAGCCGATCGTCGACAGGACGACGACGAGCGCTCCGACAACGATGCTCAGCGCCAGGTTCACCCGCACCCGCCGGATGACGGCCGCGACGTTCAGCGCGCCGAGAAATCCGCGGTCCATGTACTGGCTGATAATGGCGGGCTCGAGCAACACCACCATCAGTCCCCACACGCTGCCGACCGCGGCGACGATCGCCGCCGCCGCGCTGACCGACCCGCCGAGCGCCTGCCGCGAGCCTTCGCTCACGGCCGCGTCGACAATCGCCGCCGGGATGCTGAGCAGGCCGCTCGGAATGGTCCAGATGACGAGGGCAGCAAGGACTTTGAAGCCGTCCTTGATGTTCCGCCAGGGATGGTCCCACGGCGGAAGCTCGCGGGCGCCGGAGCGCACTCGGCGAGCGATCTCCACGATGTAGCCCACAAGCAGCAAGAATGGAACGACGAGCCAGATGAAGAGAAGACACACGGCGCCGGCAAGCAGCTTGCGAACCCACCGGTCGGACCGGATGACGAACGTGAACGCCTCGCCGAGGTCGAGGTCGGCCGGGGCTGTGGTAGTCCGCCGCTGCGGGAGGCCCTGGGCGATCAGCAGCGCCACCATCACGGTGATCAGCTTGTCTGGTAGGTCGACGGCGGCTTCGCCAATGAAGGCCGCAACGGTCCGCGGCAGATGGGCGTTGCTGAGCGCGGCATACACCGAATCGCCCAACCCGACACCGCTCTTGCCGCCGCCGCTCAAGAAGTTGAGAGGCGTCGAGACGATCGCTGAGATCGCAAAGCACACGAGCCAGAGCGCCACCCAACCACTCGCCCGCTTCTGCCAGTTGAGATATCGGCTGAGGCCGGCGGCAAAGCCGACCGCGAAAGAGACAATGCCGTAAGGCGCGGCAATCGGGTCGATCGTGTTCGAGCTGACGAGGTTGCTGACAAAGCCGACGCTGCCGCCGACCCAGGGCCCGGCGACCACGCCGGCCAACACGGTGCCGATCGAATCGAGAAAGAGCGGCAGCCCGAAGGTGACGGCGATGGCATGCCCGGCAAAGTTCAGACCGAGGCAGGCCAGGATCAGGACGACACCGACCGAGTCCAGGCTGAATTTCAAGGGACCGGTCCAGCCGGCCGCCTGCAGCGAGGCAAGCGTTCGCCGGGCCGGCGCTCGGGTCAGCAAGAACACGGCGACGACGACCGCGATGAGAAGAATCGTGATCAGGAGTTGATGCTCAGCCTCGTGGATGAGAGCCAGGATGGGACGTCCGAAGGCTGCGCCAAGTCCGACGAAGGCGCCGATGTAGACCGCGTTCGCCGGGAGCAGACCGCCGACAAATGTCCGCATGGGCATCCGGCTGACCCCGGCGACCTGTGTCGTGTAGACGCGCAGGCCGGGGATGAGTCGAGCCGTAAAGACGGCACGCCAACCGCCTCGCTGTAGCATCCCAGCAGCGCGCTCCAGGGGTCCGCGAGCACGGAGCGGCTCGGCGATGCGCATCAGCCGCTCCCAACCGAGGAGCGCGGCAGCCGCACGCCCGATGAGGGCGCCGACAGTGATACTCACGGCAACGGCCGCAACGAGCAAGACGGGATTGACGCGACCACCTGCCACTGCGATCCCACCAAGGGCGAGGATCAGGTCACCGGGTGCGAAGGGCAGGGGCACCCCGGTCTCCTCGATGAACATCAGGCCGCAGATGACCGCGACAAGCGCGGGGCCCTCCAACGCCTGAACCCAGCTGATCGGGTTCACTTATCTATTCTCCGTGCTAATGTGCCCGCTATGGGCTCGATGGTTCGCGCGGGCGCGGCGGTTCACGGATTCCTCTATCGCCGAGGCCTTGCCCGCAAGATGGGCTCCATGCAGCAGGTTCTATTGACCACTATCGGGCGCAAGAGCGGACGGCCGCATACCGTGGCGCTGGGCGCCGTTCCTGAGGGGGATGGCTGGGTTGTGATCGCGTCGAACGGCGGCGCCAAGGTCAATCCCAACTGGTGGGTCAACATGGCGGCGAATCCCAACGTCACCCTCCAGGTTAACGACCAGGTCATCAAGGCCCGGATGCAAGAGATCACCAACCCTGCGGATCGGGAGCGGATCTGGAACAACGTGGTGGCCGGCTGGAAAGGATACTCGAACTACCCCAAGAAAACGTCGCGCGTGATTCCCCTCGGCTGGCTTCGCCCAGTCTTCTGACGAGCTGGAAGACGCCCGACTAGCGCGCCCGTCGGGCCGGCGCGGTCTTCTTCTTGTCTTTTGCGGGCAGCGCCCGTGACCACGCTAGCGCCGTCACGATCCATGCGCGCGTCGTATCGGGTTTCTTCTGCCAGCCGGCGGGCACCACTACGTACCCCGTCATGGCCCTTCCCGGCATCGGCTCGAAGGCCCGACCGCCTTGCTTGCGGACCCTGGCCTGGTCATCCTCGGACACCCTTACGAAGAGGTCTTCGCCAAAGAGCCCGCAGAACATGTTGCCGTTGACGAAACCGGCCAGGTTACCGAACATCGGGCGGGTGGTGACGTTCGGGTCTGGCGGCACCAGCTTCTGAAAGGCGGCCTTGGCCTGCTCGCTGGGCTTGGGCATGGTCATGGGGCTCATGCCGCAATCCTAGGGAATCGCGAGCCCCCAACCCGCCCTCCCCCGCAATCAGAGGAGGGATTTGTGACGACTTTGTACTGCCACTTGATTTTTGGAGTCACTCCTACTTTACTGTAACTAGAACCTTAGGAGGTGACGCCCATGAGCGCCGAACTTCGAAAGACAGCGATTGAACGATCCGCCCAGGGACGTGGCGGCCGCTGGTGGGCCCTCGCTGCCATCGTCGTTAGTGGTTTGGTCGTTGGCCTCGATTCGACCGTTCTCATCACGGCCCTCCCCACCCTCTCGTCGAAACTTGGCGCCACCACCAGTGATCTTCAATGGATCGCGGCCGCCTACACCTTGACCCTTGGCGGTCTGCTGCTTCCAGCCGGCGTCCTCGGCGACCGGTACGGCCGCAAGCGCATGCTCCTGGTCGGGCTCGCGCTCTTCGGCATCTCCTCCGTGATCGCGAGCCAGGCGACGACCTCGGTTGAATTGATCGCGATGCGCGCGGTCATGGGCATTGGAGCCGCATTCATCGTGCCCCTATCCCTGTCGATTCTGCCCAGCATGTTCACGCCGGAGGAACGTCCTCGCGCCATCAGCGCCACCGCGGCTGGCGCCTTCCTCGGCCTCCCGCTCGGCCCGCTGCTCGCGGGATTTCTGCTGACCCACTACGCCTGGGGATCCGTCTTCCTGATCAATGCGCCCGTCGTCGTGATCGCGCTGCTCGGCGTCTGGTTCCTCGTACCGGAGGGCAAGGATCCGAACCCGCGATCCTTCGACTGGGTTGGCGGGTTGTTGGCGGTGGCGGGCGTCACCGCGCTCGTCTACGGGGTCATCGAGCAGCCGATCCACGGGTGGACCGACCCGCGCGTGGTGGTTGGGATCATCGCGGGGGCCGTGATCCTCACCGCGTTCGTCGTCTGGGACTTGCGCCATCCGTCACCGTTTGTCGACCTCAGCAACTTCCGTAGTCGCGGCTTCACCTGGGCGACGATGGCCTTCGTGGTCACCGGCTTCGGCCTGTTCGGCGTGATGTTCATCCTCACGCCCTTCCTGCAGATCGTGCTCGGTAACGATGCGCAGGCGACCGGGATCAAGTTGCTGCCCCTGATCGGCGGTGTGATCCTGGGTGCCGGCGCCGGTAATGTCCTTGCGGCCAGGTTGGGCCAACGAGTCGCCGTATCGGCTGGACTCGCCATCACCGCTGCCGCTTTGATGGGTTTCTCCCAGATCGGGGCGGGTACGAGCTTCGCTCCGGTCGCGGCCGCGCTGGCGGTCATCGGCATCGGCATCGGGATTGCGCTTCCGACAACGCTGAATATCATCCTCGGTACCCTGCCGCCCACGCAAACGGGCGCGGGCTCGGCCCTGACCCGGGCACTGCAACAGATCGCCGCCACTCTCGGTGTCGCGACCCTTGGGAGCATCTTGAACGGCGCGTACCAGGCGCAGATCCGGCCGCACCTGGCCAGCTTGCCGTCCGCGGCACGGGAGGCAGCGCTGGGCAGCATCGCCGGGGCTCACGCGGTGGCCGCCCATCTGCCGGCACCGATCCGTACCGCTGTGGTGGGCGCTGCGAATCAGGCCTACACCCAGGGAATGTCTGAGGTGATGCTGGTGAGCGCCGCCCTCGTCCTGGCAACCGCGATCGCGATCGCCATCTTCCTGCCCTCTCGCATCGAGCCTATCGATGCGGGTACGGTGTAGCCGTGGCTGTAGCGAAGCGTGCCCCCACCGGCGCTGGAGGGGTGAAGAGTGGGCTGCGCGAGCGGAAAAAACAGAAGACGCGAGAGTCGATCCAGCGGGCGGCGCTACGACTCTTCGTGAAACAAGGCTACGAGGAAACGACGATCGAGCAGATCGCCGCGGCAGCTGAAATTTCACCGAGCACGTTTTTCAATTACTTCCCGACGAAGGAGGACGTGGTCCTCTTCGACGCCTACGACCCTATGGCCATCCGGATGTTCCTCGAGCGACCCAAAGACGAGCCGCTAAACGTCGTCGTCCGGCGGGTGCTCGAAGAGCTCGCGGAGGTCTTTCAGCGAGATGAGGACGTGATTCTGGCCCGGGGCCGCTTGTTCCTGGAGGTTCCGGAGCTGCGGTCGCGGATGTGGGAAGAGACCGAGCGAACGCTGGTGATCTTCAACCAGATCCTCGCGGAACGGACCGGCAGGCGCCCCGATGATTTCGAGGTACGGGTGACAGCTCATGACCGCCGCGATGATGGAAGCCGCGCTCGAGTGGATGCGGAGCAAGGGTCGCCGCGGCCTCGTTGAGTTATCGAAGCGCGCGCTCGATGTGGTCGACTCGGGCGCCCAGTTGAGCAGGCTGACGCGCGACCAACCCCGCACTCGCCGCCGCTCCTAGTTCTTTACAGAAAGCTCCGCCGTCATCACCGGGACCACCGAGCCGCCCACCTCGATTCGTTCGGGAATCTCGGCATCAGCCGAATACGCCAGCTGGATCTGGATGAAGCTCTGCCGTCCCATCTTAGTTCCCTGCTCGCTGACGATCGAGACTTGCGGCGCCCGAGGGATCAGGCCATAGCGCACGGCGAACGCGCCCAACGGCCCGCTCGCCGAGCCGGTCGCCGGGTCCTCCACGATTTGGGTTGTGCTGTGCGGCCCGAACATGCGGCTATAGCAGCGTTTGCCGCCGATCGCCGCAAATAGAAACACCGGGAGCAGGCCATGGTGATCCAGGAGCCTCGTCAGTGCCTCGCCGCTGGACACTGCGCGATCGACTGCCGCAGTATCCTTGAGCGCCACGTATACGAATGGCACGCCAGTACTGACGATCTGAATCGGAACATCCGGCTGCAGGTCAGCCGCGCTTAGGCCGAGAGCGGCGGCCATCTCATCGCGCTGCTCGATCGTCTCACCGAACTTGACGGTGGGGTGCGTCATCCACAGCACCATGGCTCCCCCACTCCGGTCGACCCTTACCGGAATCGGACCAACCCCTTCCTCGAGCGTGAACCCGGTGGCATCCGGACTCACCAATCCCTCGTCGAGGAGCACCCACCCCGTGCCGACGGTGGGGTGACCGGCGAATGGCAGCTCTACGTGCGGCGTGAAGATCCGGACCTTCGCGGCGTGCTCGCGCTTCTCAGGCGGCAGGACGAACGTCGTTTCTGAGAGATTCGTCTCCCTCGCAATCGCCTGCATCTGCGTGGTCGAGAGCCCATCGGCCTGTAACACCACTGCCAACGGATTGCCAGCTAATGCCCTGTCGGTGAAGACGTCAACCCACCGCAGACGATAGCCGCGGTCCTTGCCAGGCATGGCATTAACCATAAGCGCCAGCCCGTTTAAGGGCTACTTCCAGATGTCGATCACGCTTTCGGGGGCATCAATCCGACGGAGTTCGGCGAGCGTTTCTTTATGGAGTTCTACTCCGCGCAACTGATCGCCACGTTCGGCGTAGTGCTCGGCGAGATGTCGTCGTGGGTGAATGAAGCTGTTGCGGACCAGCGCCTCGCCCGTCGTCTTGGCGGTGAACCACGAGAACGGCCGGTCGCCTAACGTCGCCCAGAGATCGATCAGGTCACCAAGCAGCCCGTCTGCCCTGGTCGCTGCTTCGTCGAGCGAAATGCCGGCGTAGCGAGCGAGTTCCGCATCGTTGACCGCGTCGATGTCCGGTGGCGGTCCCGAAACCGGCAGCCCGCGGCTTACCTCGATCAGGCAATCACGAAGCCGGCCGCGCCAACCGGCGACATGGGCCATCAGCAGACCCGCCGACCATCCACGTGGAAAATCCGGCTCGGTCTCGGCATCGGCGACGAACCGGCGCTCGAACTCGCGCTGTGACTCGAGCAGGCGAAGGATGTCCTTCATGCCGATCTCTCGGTCGGTCGGAAGGTAAGCTCGGCGTCAGTGAATTCGGCCATCCCTACCCCATATTCTGCAGCCTCGACCGAGCCACGGGTCAGCACGCTCGAACTCTTCTTCGACCTGGTCTTCGTCTTCACCATCACACAGCTCACCAGTTTCCTGCTGCGCGATCCGACTATTGCCGGTCTCGTGCAAATGGTGCTGCTCTTCGGCAACGTCTGGTGGATGTACGGGGGCTACGCCTGGCTGACCAATGCGGTCCCACCCCGCGAGCTCGCGGTCCGGCTGCTGCTGCTGGTGGGCATGGGTGGATTTCTCTTGATCGCACTCTCCATTCCCACCGCCTTCGGCAGCGGCGGCGTGGCTTTCGGCGTTGGCTACATGGTCGTGACCCTGGTGCATACCGGCCTTTTCCTGCGAGCCCAGCAGACCATCAGCTCGGCGCTCGCCCGGCTGGGCCCATTCAACCTCATCACGGCGGCCCTCCTGCTGGTCGCCGGATTCACGCCTGGAGGCGTTCGCATCGCCCTCTTTGCCCTGGGGGGCATCCTCCACTGGATCACCCCCTACCTTATCCACCAATCCGTCTTCACGATTCGAGCCGGCCATTTCGTCGAACGCCACGGGCTGATTTTGCTGATCGCGCTCGGCGAGTCGGTGGTCGCCGTCGGCATTGGCCTGGGTGCGATCGACTTGCCGGCCGGCCGAATCGTGGCCGCCTTGCTCGGCCTTGCCCTCACCGCCGCACTCTGGTGGCTCTACTTCAGTGGCGATGACGACCGTGCAGAGGCGGCGCTCGACGCGGCTCAAGGCGAACACAAACCGTGGCTGGCGCTGAATGCGTTTGGATATGCATTCGTGCCAATCCTGGGCGGCGTTGTCCTGATCGCCGCCGGCCTCAAGCTGGCCGTCGTCCGGTACAACGAACCATCGACCGTCGCGGCCGCGGTCGTCCTCGCGGCCGGCGTCGCCATCTACCTGGCCGGCCTGGCAATCTTCCGGTGGCTGATCCACGTCCGCTCCATCGCGATAAGGCTGGTGATGGCCGGTCTCGCCCTGCTGACGGCATTCATCGGGCTGCGCATCACTCCGGTCGCGCAGCTGGCCGCGCTCGTGGTGGTCCTCATCGCCGGGAACATCGCTGAAGCCCGCGTCAGCCCCGGTCGCTGAGAGACGGTGCCGCCACCCATTCTCAGCCAGCGAGCCCTCAACCGCGCCCTGCTCGCGCGGCAGCATTTGCTTCGCCGCCGCAAGGCGTCGGCCGCCGACGAGATCGAGCACCTGGTGGGAATGCAAGCGCAGGTGCCCAATTCGCCATACGTCGGGCTCTGGACGCGGCTCGAAGAATTCCAGCCGCACCAGCTAGCCGATTTGATCACGCATCGGCGCGCCGTGCGCCTCGGCATCATGCGCAACACCCTCCACCTGGTGACGGCACGCGACTGTATCGCCCTGCGCCCGCTGTTCTCGCCGGTCCTCGGGCGCGGTTTGCAGGCCTCGCCGTTCGGTCGGAACCTCGTTGGGATGGAGACGCAACCCCTGATCCGGCAGGCGACCCGGCTCATGAAAGAGAAACCCCGCACGCTGGCGGAGCTGGGCGCGCTGCTGCACGAGCGCTGGCCGGATCGCGACGCCAACTCGCTGGCCTACGCCATCCGTCATCTCGTCTCCCTGGTGCAGGTGCCGCCGCGTGGTGTCTGGGGCAAGTCCGCCCAAGCGACCTGGACGACCGCGGAGTTATGGCTCGGTCAGCCGCTCACGCTCAAGCCCTCGGTGGATAGCCTGGTCATGAGGTACCTGGCTGCTTTCGGGCCGGCCACCGTCGCCGACATGTCGGCCTGGTCCGGACTGACCGCGCTGCGAGGCGTGGTGGCGCGCCTGCGACCCGAGCTCCGAACCTTTCGAGATGAGCGCGCCCGCGAGCTGTTCGACGTGCCGGACGGCCCGCTGCCTGATCCGAAAACCCCTGCCCCACCACGCTTCCTCCCCGAGTACGACAACCTGTTGATTGGTCACCACGACCGGACTCGCGTCATCGACCACGCCTACCGCTACGTGATCTTCATCGGCACCCTTCTGGTCGACGGCTTCGTCCAGGCCACCTGGATGGTCAAGCGGCAAGGCGATGCCGCGACGCTGACGATCGAGCCATTGCGGCGTTTGACGGTGGCCGACCGCAACGCGGTCGTGGCGGAGGGCGAGCGGCTGCTGGACTTCGCCGCGAGCGAGGCAACGAAGCGCGACGTGCGGATTACCGCCGTCGCGACCTCGCCACCGCAGGCGCCGCAGCTTCGCCACTAAATACACTTGGCTGCAATGAACCGACAGGAGAGGAAAGCTGCTGAGTTTCGGGCACTGCACACCGGAAAGGCATTCGTGATCCCGAATCCATGGGATGCCGGCTCCGCCCGGGTCCTGGCGGCGCTCGGATTCAAGGCCCTGGCGACGACAAGCTCTGGCTTCGCGTTCACGCTCGGGCGATTGGACGGCCAGGCGACGCTGGATGAGGTGGTCGAGCATGCCGCCGCACTCGACCAGGCAACGGATCTGCCCCTCTCGGTCGACCTGGAGAATGGGTACGGTCCCGATCCGGAGAGTGCAGCGCTCGCGATCCTGCGCGTGGCCGAGGTCGGTGCGGTCGGAGGATCCATCGAGGACTACGATCCCACCGGTCGCATCTACGAGTTGCGTCACGCCGCCGAGAGGATTGCTGCAGCGGCCGAGGCGGCACGCCGGCTGGAATTTCCGTTTACGTTGACGGCGCGGGCCGAGAACCACATCCGCGGCCATCCCGATCTCGCGGACACGATCGGGCGTCTCCAGGCATTCGAGGCTGCTGGCGCAGACGTGCTATACGCGCCCGGACTGCGCACCGTCGACGAGATCCGAGCCGTCTGCGTGGCCGTTTCGAAACCGGTCAACGTGCTGGCGGTCGCGGGTCTCGCCTTCGCTGACGTCGTGGGCGCCGGCGCACGCCGGGTGAGTGTCGGCGGGAGCTTGACCTGGGTTGCGGTCCGAGCGATGGTCGACGCGGCCGAGGCGATCCGCGATGCCGGTGACTTCTCGGCGCTTAAAGCGAGACTCCCGCTTGATGAATGGCTGGCCTAACGTGATTGGAGGACCACGAATGGATCAACATCAACGATTCACTGGCGCACAAGGAGTCCGACTTGTTCATCCGGGCGACGGAAAAATGGTCGATCTCGGCGGTTGTGGGGTTCGCTTCATGATTTGGGGTGAGGAATCGGGCGGCGGTTTCACGCTGGTCGAGCATCCGATCCCGCCCAGGCATCTCGCGGCCCCAATGCACCGCCACACACGAGAGGACGAGTACAGCTTTGTCCTCGAAGGAAGGCTCGGCGCAAGCTTGGGTGACCAGGTTGTCTACGCAGATGCTGGCGACCTGGTGTTCAAGCCACGCGACCAGTGGCACACCTTCTGGAACGCCGGCGACTCCGCCTGTCGAATCCTGGAGATCATCTCGCCGGCCGGATTCGAGCACTACTTCGAGGGTGTGGCCGAGGGTAAGGCCGGCGTTGATTGGTCAACGCGTTACGGCCTCGAAACCGATCCACAGGGGACGTCGCGCATCCTCGAGCAATTCAATCTCGTATTTCCACGCCCGCAGCACTGAGGGGCGGTTCCCGTGCCGCCCCCTCCTGTTGCCGCTACCGGCGTGCGCGCGCAGCGGCCGGTGCGCTGGGCGCGTTACCAACGCNNNCGTCGCCGGGCCAGCTTTTTACGACAGCGATCGCCTCATCGAGGTTACCGACCTCCAGGATTCCGTAGCCACCGAGGGCCTCTTTGGCATTGATCGGGCCCTTGGCCACCTCGGCTTTTCCGCCGTGCACCTTTACGGTCGTCGCCGTCTGCGCTGGCTGCAGCTGATGCCCTCCAACGATCGTGCCCTTCTGGGAGAGCTCGCCCCACCACTGGCCAATACGGCCAAACGTCTCGTTGCGCTTCTCCTCCGGGAGTGATTCCCAGAAGCCTGTCTCATCGGCGATCAGCATGACGTACTTCATGTCGTCCTCCTTGTGGCCGCATTGGGCCTTGTTCTTCATCTACGACGAATGGAGGGGTCCCGAAATCGACATCTATGGGGAGCGAGCGGTTGAGTTTCCCCCCGGCATGGGCGACAATGGCGTCGCCGCATGAACCTGGTTGACGTGGCGATCGTCGTGGTGATCGGGCTCGGCATTTTGATTGGCTGGCGCAACGGGCTGATCGGGCCCCTGCTCGCCGAGGGCACGTTCCTGCTCAGCTACTGGATCGTGTCGACCCACCCGGGCCTTGCCGCGCTTGTTCCGTCGAGCGTTCCACGACCCCTCGCCGTTCTCATCCTCCCGATCGCGCTGGGCCTGGTGGTCGGATTTGTCGGCCGTGCGGTCTTCATGTCGTTCTTCCGATTACCGCTGACACATAGCCTCGACAAAATCCTGGGTGCGGCCGCGAATGGGGGCCTCGCCTTTGTCATCGTCTATGTCGTCCTGCTTGGCCTCGCCGGCGCCGGCACCGTCCTGGACCCGCTCACGAAAGTGGGGTCCGTTCAGGCACCCCAGGTTGTCGCGATGCAGATGTTGCTCGCGGAGAACCCACAGGTCGCCAGCTCGCCACGGTCGCAGGCACCCACCCGATTGGGCTGGCGCAGCTCGGCCAGTACGCGCAGGTGATCAACTACTACGAGCGAACGCTCCGCCCGGCGCTTGCGACCAGTCAGCTGGCGCCCATCGTTTTGAAGTACGGTGCCCGCCTTCCAATCATCGGCCGGCACGTGACCCTCCCCCACCCCCGCTAAGCAAAGAAAGGGACCCCCACCCTCCCCTCCTCCGCATGCGGGGGAGGGAGAATCAAACTAGCGGTATGGACAACGTCGTCCTCTCCCGAGCGATCATGGGCACCTCACTCGGATTCCACATTGTCTTCGCCGTGCTCGGTGTGGGAATGCCGCTGTTGATGTTGGTCGCCGAGGGCATTGGGCTCTGGCGACACGACACGGCCTGGCTCGCGCTGGCCCGCCGTTGGGCGAAGGCCTTTGCCCTGATCTTCGCCATCGGCGCCGTGTCTGGCACCGCGCTGTCCTTCGAGCTCGGGCTTCTCTGGCCCGGCTTCATGGCGTTCAGCGGCAGCATCATCGGCCTGCCCTTCTCAGCCGAAGGCTTCGCCTTCTTCATCGAGGCCATCTTCCTCGGCCTCTACCTCTATGGGTGGGAACGCCTGAGTCCGCTGGCCCACTGGCTCACCGGGATTCCGGTTGCCATTTCCGGCGCGGCCTCATCACTCTTCGTCGTCATGACCAACGCCTGGATGAACTCCCCGACCGGCTTCCAGGCGGCCGGCAATCGCATCATCCGCGTCGATCCGCTAGCCGCCGCCTTCAACCCCTCGACTCCGACCGAGGACGTCCATATGCTGGTCTCGGCGTATCTGGTCACCGGTTTCGCGGTCGCGGCCGTTTATGCCACCGGCTTTCTCCGCGGGCACGGTGATGCCCTGCACCGCCGTGCCCTTCCGCTGGCGATGGCGATGGCGGTGGTGGCCAGCGGGCTCGCAGGGATCACCGGCGACACCAGCGCCCGCTTTGTCGCCGGTGAGCAGCCGATCAAGTTCGCCGCCCAGGAGGGGCTCTTCCCCACCACGGCGGGGGCGCCCCTCCATATCCTCGGTGTGCCGCTGCAGAACCAACAGCGCATGATTTTGGCGATCGAGATCCCTAAGCTGCTCAGCCTGCTGACGACCGGCGATCCGAATGCCACCATCAAAGGTCTCGATGCGTTTCCGCAAGATCTCTGGCCTAACGTCGCGATCGTCCACTTCTCCTTCCAGCTGATGGTTGGGCTCGGCATCGCGCTCGGGTTTTGCGCGCTGCTCTACTGGATCCTCGCCGCCCGCCGGCGCTCGCCTCCAACCAATCGCTGGTTGCTGCTTGCGCTGGCCGTCGCCGGACCGGCCAGCGTGGTCGCCATGGAAACCGGCTGGTTCGTGACCGAGTTCGGCCGGCAGCCCTGGATCATCTATGGCGTGATGCGGACCTCCGCGGCCGCCACCACGACACCGGCCCTGGGCCCGACCTTCGCCATCTTCATATTGGTCTATGTTGCGCTCGGCCTCACGCTGACACGCTTGCTGCTGCTCCTGGCTCAACGTGAACGGCGGCGGGCCGCGCCAACCGGCCCCGGGCCGGGCCGATGACCGGACTGACGCTGGCGGACGGCGTTGCCGGGATCCTCTTGCTCGTGATCACCGCCTACGCGGTGCTGGCCGGCGCGGACTTCGGCGGAGGCGTTTGGGATCTCTTCGCCTCCGGTCCGCGCGTGAAGGCCCAGCGGACCGCGATCGCGGCGGCAATGGGCCCGGTGTGGGAAGCGAATCACGTTTGGCTGATCTTTCTGCTGGTCGGCCTGTTCACCGCATTCCCGACCGTCTTTGCGGCGCTCAGCGTCGCGCTCTACCTGCCATTCACGATCGCGTTGCTGGGCATCATCCTGCGCGGCGCCGCCTTCACCTTCCAGACCCACGGCTACGAGGCCGCGGCCGAGCTCGCGCCCTGGGGCGTGGCCTTTGGGGCGGCGAGCATCATCGCGCCGGCGTTTCTCGGCGCCGCGCTCGCGGCCGTCGCCGTGGGCGCCGTCCATGCCTCCGCCGGTCCCAGCGTGACCACCGGTTGGGTCAGCTGGCTGGCCGCCGACCTGGCCCTGCTCGCCGTTGCGCTCTGCGCCTACCTCGCGGCCACCTACCTGATGGTCGAGACCGAGGACGACCCGCCGTTGCAGGCGGATTTCCGACGGCGCGCGCTCGGCGCCGCGATCGTGTCGGGCGTGCTGGCCCTCATCGGCCTCGTGCTCGCCTGGCGCCAGGCGCCGTTGCTGTGGTCCGAGCTCACCGGTCGTGGCGTCTGGCTCCTGCTCATCGCGCTGATCAACGGTCCCGTTGCCGCCTTCGCGGTGTGGCGCCGGTCACCGCGCGTCGCTCGCGTTGCGGTCGCGGCGCAGATCGTATTCGTCCTGTGGGCGTGGGCCATCGGCCAGTGGCCGGCACTCGTGCCCCCCGACTTCAGTATCCATGGAAGCGCCGCGCCAGACACGGTACTGCAGGCGTTGACGATCACGATCGCCGTAGGGTCGCTCGTGCTGGTGCCATCGCTATGGGTGCTCTTCGGCGTTTTCAAAGGCCGCAACCCCGCACGCAATTGATTCTCCCGGCTTAGGCTTTGGCCGCCGCCCGGGGCAAATGCTCTTCCACCCAGCTGCGCAAGGCAGGCGCCCCGAGCGCACCTGTCACGCGCGCGGCTGGCTTGCCGTGGTCGAAGAGGATCAGGGTGGGAATGCCCCGGATGCCGAACCGTTGCGACAAATTCGGCGCGTTGTCGGTATTGACCTTGACGAGCTTGATTTTGCCCGGCAGGTCTTTCGCGATCTGCTCGACCGTGGGCGAGACGACGCGGCACGGGCCGCACCATGGAGCCCAAAAGTCCACCACCACCGCTGGAAAGTCGGCTTCGCCGCTTTCAGTCAGCCATGGCAGCGCGGCGCCACAGTTCCCGCAGTGCGGCACGCCGGTTGCGGCGGGCCGAACGCGATTCGTCTTGCCGCAGTTCGGGCACTTGATCAGCGGCGCTTCGTCAGCCATCGCCTAATGATCGCATTACGCGGCTGGGGTCAGCTCGTAACGCTCACCGCTCGGAGCTCATCGATGGGCACGGCCGTCACGAGCACGGCCGCGACCCCTTCGTAGGGGACGAGCAGATCCTGGCGGGACATCACCAGCATCACCTGAACGCCATGAAGCCTCGCGATTTCGATCAATTCGTCGACGACGTTTTCCGCCGGCAGCAGCGGCTGGTTGTCGAAGGGGCACGGCCCCGCCGTCAGCGACAGGAAGTGATGCGAGCGGCAGACGTAGCCCGCTTGTGTCAGCCGGTCGTCGAGGTAGAGCTGCCGCATCAGGAAGAGGTTGGCGGCGTCGATCACCAATTCCAGCCCGGCGGCCAGGCGGCCGTGCCCTTTGTAAAAGCCGAGCTCGGCCAGCGCCGCTTCCTCGTCCCTCCTTCGCGCTTCGGCCAGCGCACCCTCGATCGCCTCTCGCCGCTTAATGGTCCGATCGTCGGTGGACAGCCGCAACCGCGCCAGGAGACGTTCCCTGATGGCCTTGGGAAGGTAGTCTTCGAATTCCGTAACGAGACCCTGCTCGCCGATCAGTGCGACCAGATCAGCGCCCTTCTCTCGGAACAGACGGTCGGCGAGAAGCGCCGAGGACTTGAGGTGCCACTGGAGATGGGTCAGCCGGCGGCCCTGTCCCTTTCCCGGTCGGGAGGCGTCGACGCTGTCACTCGGCTCGAATGCCTTGATGGACGCGAGCGACTCTTCGTAGCCGAGCTCGTAAAGCGACACGGTTGTGTTCTCTTTCGAGAGATCGATGACGAGAACTCGACGCTGCTCCTCGAGGATCGCCTCGAGCGGTTGGATGTAGGGATCGACGTCGATGGTCAACGAGTCGGCGACCCGGACCGGCAGCGGCATCACCCGGTTGAGTCGGGCGCCTTGCTTGAAGATGACAATCGCGCGGGCGCCCTCCGGCTGGAATCCGTCGAGAAAGGCGTGCATCTCGGCGAGGTCTTCGGGGACGCGCAGCCGCTGGGCGTACGGCAGCGATTCGATGTACGGTTTGCGGGCTTCGAGCTCCCCGTGACGGAGGCTGTCGAAGACGGTGAGGAACAGCGGATGGTCGCGGACCAGCCGCTCGCCGGAGAAGTTCAGGTAAAGGGTGATTACCGGACCCTCATCGTGATCGCGGATGATGTTGCGTAGCTCGTCGCGACTGATGAATGGTCGCTCGGCAAACGCCGTCTTGAGGTTGTCCCCGCTTGGGATCTGCTCGGCGGCCCGGGCCAGCACACTTGTGGTCCGCGTTCCCCGAACGCGCCGCTCTCGTTCCTCGATCGTTTCCCAGGTCGTCGCCATCCTTTCGATCATATGCCCCTCCCCTCGCTCACGTCGGCGTCGCCTAATTCATTCCCCTCGCCCTACGGGGGAGGGCGGGGTGGGAGCATCGAGCTGACGAAGCGGCTCGCGTGCCCCGATGCCGATCAGGAGCGCGAGGGCCAGCGCGATGCCGCCCGCCACCGCCAGGCCCGCCTGCAGCCCGGCGGCCGAGGCGACGAAGCCGCCGATCAACGGCCCGAAGCCGAAGCCGAGCGCGATCGCACTCGAGCCGACTCCAAAGATGGTCGCCTGGATGATGCGCGGCGTCTCGAGACCGATCATGGCTCCGAACGCCGGGATCAAGGAGCCGGTGACAAAGCTACTGACAACGAACGTGGCGATCACCAGAGCGGGCGTCCTGGCGATGGCCGTGCCCAGCAAGGTGAGGCCCATCAGTGCGGCCGCCGCGGTCGTCACCGTGCGGTAGTTGCTCCGTCGCAGCAGCCGCGAGTAGGTGACCGCCGCCAGCGCCGTCGCAATCCCGGCGACCGCGAAGGTGATGCCGGTCAGCGATTGTGCCTGTTTAGCGCCGGTCAAATCAAGCAGCCTTAGGACGACGAGCTGCTGGGCCGCGCCGTAGCTGGTCTGTTGGAGGGCCTGCGCCACCATCAGGACCACGAGCGCCTGCACCGTTCCGGGTCGCGCCGCCCGCAGGACTTGCATGGTCGGCGGCGCCGCGGCCCGAACCAGGCGACGCGGGCTTTCCCGCACGAACAGCAGGACCGGCACCGCGGCGATCAACAGCAGCACGCCGCCGACGACGAAAATCGCTCGCAAGCCCGCGAAGCTCGCCGCCAGCGCGCCTGTCGCCGGCCCCGCGGCATTCCCAAGCGAGATGGCCGAGTTCAGGATGCCGAGCGCCCAGGCGAGGTGCGCGCTCGGGGTTTCGGTTGCCACCAGCGCGGTCGCGGCCGCCACCGTCCCCGAACTCGCCCCCTGGATGCCGCGCAGCACCGTCAGCTGCAGCGCCGATTGGGCCAGTCCCATCAGCCCGACGGAGACGCCGCCGCCGATCATGGCGCGGACCAGCATCGGCTTGCGGCCGAAGCGATCGGCCAGCCTGCCCCAGATGGGGCTGGTCAGCGCCAGCGTGAACCCGGTCGCGCTGGCCGCGATCCCGGTCCAGAACGAAAGCTCGGGCCCGTTCGGGATGTGTAGCTCGCGGTGAAGGAAAAGCGGCAGGAACGGGAAGGCAAAAGAGAAGCCGAGGATGGCGGTGAACTCGGCCAGCCAGAGGGCGGCCAGGTTGCGACGCCAATCCAGGGGCACATAGTAAGGATGCAGTACGCCGGGATCAGAAGGCCTCCCCAATTGCCATCTGTAACTTTCCTCGCCACTCCGGTGTTCCTGAGGTAGGGGGCTTACCCCGAAGGAAGGGAAGGCATGAATCGGGCACTTGTCCAGGCTGGCGTTGGCGCTGTCGTCTTCGTGATGCTCGCGGCGGCAAGCTTTTTCCTGACGAACGCGCTCTTCAAGGTGATGGCATCGGACCGACCGACGGTGACGTTCTCCGTCGTCAGCTCCTCGCCGACCGCTAAGCCCTGATCATTTCCCCGGGGGAGGGCGGGCGGGGCGCTAGATGTACAGCTAGATGGCGGGGCGTGGCGCGAGTCGTCGATAAACGTCAGCGACGAGCACGTCTGGCGGCGTTCCTTCCGGAATCCTGATGACTTGCGCACCCTGTCCGGGGTACGCGAGCGTGGCCAGGTTGCAAAGGACGATGAGGTCGGCGTCCGATGTCGACGTGCCCAGGGCGTCAACGAAATTGGCTGCCCGTCGGACTTCGTATCCAACGAACTCGAGCACCCGACCGTAGATCTCGCTGGCTTTCGGGTCATCAGCGATCAGGAGGACTCGGGCCGCTGGACTGCTGACTGTCACCGTGGTGCCATCATCCTTTCTAAAGGACCCCCACCGGCTAGGTCATTCGGCCCACTTTGCGTGTCCGTTCAGCCTCCCACGAGAACGGGTGTTTGCGAACGCAATTTCCGGGTTGCCCCGCAAAAATACCCGCAATAAACTCCGCAATAGAAAGCCGGGCCAGAAGTCGAAGAGCGTTTCGAGTCCTGGAGAGAGGTATCTGTCCCCGGAGGTACCGCCTTTCTCCACTTACTCGGAGAGGGACGAGGCTGGAAACGGCAGCGCTGCCGCACCGCCGCATCCGCCTCGCCGCGGCCGCCGATGACGAAATGGTGGGTTGCGTGACCTATTCCCCGGGACTGCAACCCATCCCTCTACCGGCAACTCCATTGACGCACCGTTACCAGGCGGCGCGCAGCAACTCTCGGACGCTTGCCTCACTGACCGGTTTGGGGTTCGCCTGGACGGTGCTGTGGCCGGCGGCCTCAGCCGCGACCGACTCCAGCAGCCCTTCCGCTACGCCGGCATCGCGCAGCCGCTGCGGGACGGGCAGCGACGCGACCAGTGCCGCCACAGCGTCCGATGCCGAAAACTCCATCCGCGAAATCTCCCTCCCCCCTTGCGGGGGAGGGTCGGGGGTGTCAGCACCCATCGCGTCTGCGATCGCGCCCATCGCATCCGGAACGGCGTCGGCGTTGAAGCGCATGATGTGCGGCAGCATGATGGTATTCAGGACGCCGTGGGCCACCCCGGTGCGGCCGCCGAGCACGTGGCAAAGGCCGTGATGCAGGGCCATGGTGGCGTTGCCGATGCTGAAGCCGGCCAGGTAGGCGCCGGTCAGCAAGTCCTCCCGGGCATCGAGGTTGCGCCCGTCCGTAATGCACAGGGGTAGCGACCGGACGATGCGACGAATGCCCTCGAGCGCGACCGGAGGAACCAGGGGGTTCACGTCGCGCGCGTAGCAGGCCTCGACGCAGTGAGCCAGCGCGTTGATCCCGGTCGAGGCCGTAAGCTCCGGCGACAGGTCGACCGTAACCTCCGGGTCGTAGATCGCGAGCCTCGGGAGCACGGCATCGTCTCGACGGACTGACTTCCGCCCTTCCGCACGGTCCGTCGTCCCGAAGACCGGCGTCATCTCCGAGCCGGCATAGGTTGTCGGGATCGCGATCAAGCTCCTCCCCGCTCCCGACACTACCCCCTTTCCCGCGCCCATCGCGCTCCCACCACCCATGGCCACGACGACGTCGATCTTCTTCTGCTCAGCCAGCGCCCGAGCAGCGGCGACCGTTTCCACCGGAACGTGCGGCTCCACCTCCGCGAACTCCGCAACCAGCCGGCCGGCGAGCGATGCGCGGACACGCGCGGCGTGCGTCGACGCCTTCAGGCTCGGCGTGCAGACGAAGAGGACGCGCTGCCCGAGTGCCTCGGCCTCGGCGCCGACGCGGTCAATCGCCCTGCGTCCAAGCAGGACGCGGGGCGCCTTCAGAGTCCAACCGTTACTGGGCGAGCGGGCGACCCTCCATCACTTCCAGCGGGTCGGCTTCGATCTCCAGCAGTTCCCCATCCGGGCCCTTGAAGTACAGGGAGTTCTCGACGCGATCCGGGCCGAAATACTCGATGCCGCGCTTGTCGAGTTCGCCGCGAATGCGATCGAACTGGTCGCGCGGTACCGAAATCGAGACATGGTGCATGCCTCCGACCGATTCCCGCGTGGGCGGCATCGGATCCTCCGGAAAATCGAAGAAGGCGAGCAGGTTGCCGTGCCCGAGGTCATGGAACCAGTGTGTTGAGCTGGCGAGGTCGCGGTTCTCGAACAGCTCGACCAGCGGGAAACCGAGGACCTCGCTGTAGAACTTGATGGTCCGCTCGATGTCCGAAGAGATCAGCGCCAGGTGGTGAATGCCACGGGCGCTGGTCGCCGGCCGCTTCTGTTTCGGTTTGAGATAGGCGGCCGTCATCGCCTCGCGCTTGGCTCCGTAGTCGACCTTCGTGGTTGCCATCGCTCCTCCCGATCTAGATTTTGAAGAACAGCCGCCGGATCTTATACGCCAGCGCGCGGTCGCCGATGGCCGCCCCACCCGGGAAGCGCTGGTACGCGGTCAGGACCCAATCGTTGGGATCGAAATTGAAGACGACCGGACACGCGGCGACACTCGCCTCTTCGTAGGTCAGCTTGCCGTCCTTGACCTGCACCTTCCAGCTCCCGCCCTGGTCGCCGCTGATGCGGACGCCCCAGGTCGCATCGAATCCTTTGGCCGCCTCTTGATCCACCGTGACCTGCAGCACGATGAACATGTACGGCATCAGAGTGTTGGCGGCATCGTTGCTGAGCGGCTGCACGTCGCCGAGCCCCGCCCGAATGTCCCAGCTGTGGACCGAATAGTCGATGAGCTGGAAAGCCGGGTAGATCATGGTGGGCAATGGACCCATGTAGACATGGGGGATCATCTCGCTCGTCCACTGCTCTGGCGTCAGAGCGTCGAAGATCTCGAACATCTTGTCCGACGCCACCTTGAGGCGGGCGATCAGCTGGGTGCGCGACGATGTCCGAAACCGCTTGGAGCCCGAATCGAGCATCCCGGCCATGCCGGGCAGGCCGAGAGCGTCCGGGAACGGCTCCTTGGCGCGGGCGAGGGCAAACCGCTCGAGGTAGCCTTCGGTGACGTCGACCAGGTGTCCCACCTGATCCCGGATCTCCCATTCGGTACAGGCGGTCGGCGTTTTCCAGGTTTCGTCATTCGTGCTGTCGATCAGGTCGTAGAAGCCTTGACGCTCCTTGCGGACGACCCGCAGCAGATAGTCCTTGCCTTCCGGAGCCATCGTATTGACGCGAGCCGGTCGAACTTCGACGCTCATGCAGCTTCCTCCTCTTGCTTCCACCACCCTTCCTCAATTTCCCTCCCGCTTGCGCGGGAAGGTCGGGGAGGGGGTTAAAGACAACAGCCCTAGGATGCGCCCGAACTGGGCAAAAGACAAGCCACTACGGGGCCGCCCAATTTCCCACTGTGTTAGCTGAGTGGGAAGGGATAGAATTTGTGGTACACTGATCGGGTGCTCCACCCTGAGCCTTTTCGCGTCCAGCTTGGAGACCGGGGACGCCTGGTTCTTCCTGCCGAGATCCGCAAGCGGCTGAACCTCCGCGAGGGTGACCAGCTTCTTGTCACGGTGCAGCCGGACGGTTCTCTTCGGCTGATGAGCCCCCATCAGGTCGTCAGAGAAACCCGGGGGCTTTACCGGGCGCGGGCAGGGCATCGATCCCTCGCTGATGAGCTGATCGCCGAACGGCGAACGGAAGCCAAGCGCGAAACGCAAACGCCCTGATTGGAAAGCCCAACCTGCGTTCTTGATGCATCTGCCCTTCTCGCCTATCTCAACGATGAAGCGGGCGCCCAGCTGGTCGAGGACGCTTTGAGTCGAGGCTCGGCGATCAGCGCGGTAAACATGGCGGAAGTTCTGAGCAAGCTGACCGAGCTCGGCAAAGAGCCGGAAGACGTCAGCGACGAGTTACAACGCCGCGGCTTCCTCGGTGGCACGCTAGCCGTATTTCCGCTGACGTCTGACGACGCCGTCGTTATGGCCAAGCTGTACCGAAGGACGAAAGCGCATGGGCTCTCTCTTGGTGATCGCGCCTGCCTGGGACTAGCGCTCCGACTCGGGGTCCGAGCCCTGACAACGGACGGCGCCTGGTCACGCCTGAAAATCGCCGTTAAGGTCGAGCTGATTCGTTAGGTCAGCTCGGGCGGCGGGTGGACTGGCCGACTTCGATCAGGTGGCCGTCCGGATCGCGGATGTAGGCGCGGATCTCAGCGCTATGGACTTTTGGCTCCGTGAGGAACGTCGCCCCCTTCGCCGACCACTCCTTGTAGACCTTTTGGATGTCGGCGACCCGGATGTTGAGGAATGCGCTGGTGCGGTTCGGGTCAGGCGGCGTCGTCAGCGTGACGGTCGGTTTGTCGTCCGTTGGCCCCCCGCCCGCGTTCAGGATCAGCCACGTGTTGGCGACCTTCATGATCACCGGGTCACGCTCGATGAGCACCTTGCCATCGAAGATCTTCTTATAGAACTCGCGCGAACGGTCCTGGTCCGAAACGACCAGGAAGTGGGTGATGACGAAGCCGTCCTTCGGTGCCGGAAAGTCATCGGGGTTCATGTCGGACCTCCATTTGCCTTGCCTCGCATGGCATTACGCCGCTTCCGGAATCGTTTCCATTGTGGCGCGCTAGGGCCCACTAGTGGCCGTGGCAATTGGAATCTTGCCCGGTGTCGAGGAAGGGCGCGCCCGCGCCCTTCCTGCTCACAAACGACCTAGCTGTTGAAAACGCCGTTCTTTTCTGTGCCGAATTCCGCGAAGTCGGCAACACCTGGGTCAGACTGGAACGTGAATCCGTTGGGGAAAGCGTCAGACGCCCCTTCTTTCGCCGACCAGACCAAGGTGGCTGTGCCGCCCCGAAGGTACTGGCCGCTGAAGTTGTCGGTCGAGCTGGTTGCGTTGGCGGGCGCGCCGCCCACCCACTGGAGCTCGACATCGATGGTTCCTCGCGTCAGCTCTTTGGCGCCGGTCAAAGCCCTGACCACGTTGCCGTAGTCGTCGATCTTCTGATGACTGATGTCCAGTGAAGCCATCTTGTCGGCCATGTCAACGTGCACACTGCCAGGCGGCAGCGGCATGGTCCAGAACAGACCCGCCTGAAAGGGTGTGCCACCATTCACACCCGGGTTGAAATCGTGAATCTGGTTCCCAGGCACCAACGGTGCCTGCGTGTAGACATCGAGTCAAACGAAAGCGAACGTGCCCTTTCGAGTATCGCCCTCTGTCCCCACGAACATGCCCTGCATGAAGCGCACGTCCGCTTTCCACAAAAGGCTGCGGCCGGTCCCGTCCCTTCCCGTTGTCTGACCAACGTCGGCGCCGCCGACGAATCCCCTGAAGTCGCCGATCGTCGAGACCTCGTTGCTGGGGCCCGGGAAGAAGAATCGAAACGGGGTCGGCGCGAACGGTAG
>VBHO01000038.1 GCA_005882045.1 Chloroflexota bacterium
CGAGCGACGGCGGCATCACCTGGACCCAACGGATCGCCGGCGGTGTCAACGCCGTGATCGAGGATCCCAGCACGCCGACCACCTACTGGGCGACGCTGGCGGACTGGTGCAAGACCGAAAACGGAGCGCTGCAGATATCGACCGACTCGGGGACGACCTGGACCGCAGTCGCCGCCCCCGCCTTGCCCGCGCCCGCGGCGCGGATCGCGCTTGGGGTAGGGAAGGGCGGGGTCGCCTACGCGGCGATCGCCGCGTGTGCCAGTACCACGCCCGCCTACAGCCTCGGCCAGCTCGAGGAGGTCATCAAGACCAGCGACGGCGGAGCGAGCTGGTCCGTCATCACCCCGGGCGCCTCGTTGCCATCGCTGATCGATTACTTCGCGGAGCCGCCCCCGCCGCCGATCGAGTACCAGGGGTGGTACGACACCACGATCGCGGTCGATCCCAGCAATGCCAACAATGTCGTGTTCGGGGGTGTCACCCTACTGACCAGCGGCGACGGCGGTCAGACCTTTCACGATGTGGCGCGGCCGTACGCGCAACCTCCGGGTCCGCTACATCCGGACTTTCACGCGATCGCCTTTACTGGCCCTGGCTTGTTCGACGCGGCCAATGACGGCGGCGTCTACCAGACGCTGAGCGTCATGGGAGGCAGCGGCGGCGCCGCTGATTGGAAAGACCTCAGCGCCACGCTGTCGGTTTCACAGTTCTTTTCGGGAAGCGCGCTCGACCAGGGACACCTGATGGGGGGTACCCAGGATACGGGGACGCCTGGCGCGATGACCGGCTCGGCGCCCACAGCAGCGACGGCGTGGCCCAATCTACTTGGCGGTGACGGCGGCTGGACCGCCTTGCTGCCCGGCGGGCGCATCGGCTATGGGGCGCAGCCGCAGCTGGGCATTTACCAGGTCGATGCCAGCAATCCGCAAGCCCCGATCGATACGCCATCCGCACCGTGCAACGACCCCACGCGGGACGCGGCATGCAACGATCCAACCGCTTTTATCGCGCCCTTCGTGGTAGACCCGTCGAGCTCATCGGCGAGTGCCGCGGTCATCTATGGCGGCACCAACCGCGTCTGGCGCTCGCCAACCGGCGGGCTACCGGCTGGGACCTCGGCCGGCTCCGGAGGGAGTTGGTCACCGATCTCGGGCGATCTGACCACCGGCACGATCAACAGCGCCACGGGCGACCAGATCGTGGCCATGGCCATCGGGTCCGGTTCATCCTCGGCCACCGTGATCACTGGCAGTGCCTTCGGCAAACTGTTTCTCACGACCAATGGGCGGGCCACGACGCCCTCCTGGTCCGACATCACGGGGAACCTTCCGTCTTACTCGCGCTCGCTTGACAGCGGGAACGGCTGGATCACCGGCATCGCCGTCAACCCCAGCAATCCCGCCGAAGTCTGGGTCACGCTTGGCACGCTGAGCATTGCGGGTCGCGTGTGGCACACGACGAATGCCACCACGGCGCCAACCAGCTGGACGGATGTCACGGGGACCGCGACGGTGGCCGTTCCCAGCGGCCTGGTCGTGGACGCGATCGCGCTCGATCCCGTGACGCCGTCGACCGTGTACCTGGGAACGGATAGCGGCGCGCTCGCTTGCACCATCGCGTGCGATACGGCCGCCGCCGCGTGGGTGCCGCTGGGAAGCGGATTACCCGGGGTGCGCGTCGACTCCATCAGCGTGACCCAGGACCCGACCTTCAGCAAGCTCGTCGCCTGGACCCACGGACGTGGTGCCTGGTGGATGGACCGACCGGCGTCGATCACGCCAACGCCGACACCAACGCCAACCCCGACCCCAACGCCGACCCCAACACCAACGCCAACGCCGACACCGACTCCGGCTGTTCCCGGTGGCCAGTACCACCCGCTGATGCCTTACCGCATCGCCGACACTCGTGACGGCACCGGCGGCGTGGTCGCCGCGCCAATCGGTCCGGGCGGCAGCCTGTCGATCCAGGTCACCGCCCGCGGTGGCGTGCCGTCGTCCGGTGTCGCGGCGCTCACCCTGAACGTCACCGTCACCAATACCGCGACCAGCAGCTATCTCACGGTGTATCCGAGCGGACTGTCGAGACCGCTGGCGTCGAACCTCAACTGGACGAGAGGCCAAACGGTGGCCAACCTGGTTGAAGTCGCGACCGGCCAGAACGGCATGATTACCCTCTACAACGCACTGGGGACGGTCGATGTCGTCGTGGACGTGGCGGGATGGACCTCGAGCGCCAGCTCAACCGGTACAACCGACGGTTGGTTCAGGCCGGTCGTTCCCGCGCGGATTTTCGATACGCGCGACGGGACAGGCAAGCTGGGGCCCGGGCAATCGATCGATGTGCAGGTGGGCGGCGTCGGCGGCGTGCCTCTCGCCGGCGCAGAAGCGGCCGTGCTCAACATCACTGCCACGGGCGCGACCGACCCGAGCTACCTCAGCGCGTACCCCAGCGGCAGCTCGCGGCCCACGGCGTCGAACGTCAACTTCGAGGCCGGCGAGACAATTGCCAACCGGGTCATGGTCAAGCTCGGCACCGCAGGCCGCGTGACCATCACCAACGGCGCGGGATGGGTCGACGTCGTGATAGACGTCGGCGGCTGGTATACAGATGCGACCACCGTCTCGGCGGGGGGTCGGATGAACGCGGTCGCACCCAATCGCATCCTCGATACCCGGGACGGCACCGGCGCTCCGGCGCAAGCCCTCGGCCAGGGCGGGACGATCACGGTCCAGGTTGCGGGTCGAGGTGGCGTTCCGTCGATGACGTCGACGACACCGCCGACGGCGGTCATCCTGAACGTCACTGCCACGAACGGCAAAGCACCCAGCTTTCTATCGGCGTATCCGAGCGACGCGTCGCGGCCCGGGATTTCGGACCTGAACTGGATGGCCGGGCAAACCATTCCGAACCTTGTCGTGGTCAAGCTTGCCCCCGACGGCACGATCACGATCTACAACGCTATGGGCTCAGTCGACGTGGTGGGCGATGTGATGGGATGGTTCAGCTGAGTTTGGAGCGCCCTGGAGCTGGCCGCCAATAACGCTGTGGCCGTGAGGTCGAACAATGAGGAAAGTCACTCTGCTAGCTCTGGCAATCATGGTTCTGACGGGCTGTGGCATTAGCGCCTCCTCCGGCGGAAAGCTGCAGACCAATGGCGAGGTTCCCTACCGCATCCTCTCCGTCAACGCCGGCGGCGGTTACTTCGGCGGCCTGGCGTGGCCGCAAGGCGGGTGGATCTTTGTAGCTCACTCGTCGGGTGCTCCGGGGGCACTGCCGGAGGTTGGGAGGTTTCGACCCGATGGATCCGGTTTCAAGATCCTGAACCTTCCAACTGACCCGTCTTGCAGCCGAACATATTACGCGGGTTTCGGTGTCCTGCACGATGGCCGCCTCGCCGTGGGAAAAGTATGTCAGGCGCCTGCCGGCGTCTCGCCCTCGGCCAGCTACGCAGTTATCGCTTATGACCCGGCTTCAAATAAGGCGGACCAGATTCTCCCGCTGCAAAACAAGTTTGCCCCTGGGCCGGTCTCGTTCGACCCTTCCGACCAACGAGCCGTGACCGCGCCGGGTGCAAGTATCTGCGTCACGATCGCCTACCTGAGTCATCAGGGGGTTGAACCCATCCCGGCGGTGATCAACAACAGCGATAGGCAGTGGCGGCTCGACGGCTATTTCAGCACCCCATCAGGTTCAGACTGCAGCCAAACCGCCCGAGCTGATGGACCCGATTGGTCTCCAGACGGTCGCCAGATCGCCTTCTTCGGTTTTCCAAAGGCAATCGGTGTGAAGGGCAGCGCCCGGCTCGACGTCCCCGGAAATCTCTACTTGCTTGATCCCACAACGCTGCAAGTTCGTGAATTGGTGCATGACGTGAGTTACCCATCGGGTGCACGCTGGTCACCGGATGGGCGCTGGCTCGCCTTTTCGGCGAGGGACATACCGGACGTCGGGCGCGGCACGTGGCTGTTATCAGTTGAGACGGGCAAATTCTTCCGCGTTTCTAACCGGGATCTTTCCGATATGGTTTGGGCGCCCGACGGCACGCAACTGGTTGGCCTGTGGGACAACGGCAAGAACCTCTATCCCCCACAGACCGAACTCGATCTCTTCGACGTCCGTTCGATCACCCATACCTAGGGAGCTAGGACGGATGGTATCTCGCGGCCGATAACCTTCTAGTCTTGAATCGTGGCTACCGGAACGACACGCGCCGTCTGGGTAGTTGCGTTACTCCTCTTGCCTGGCTGCGCCTTTAGCCCTGCAGCACAGCCAATGGCTGGGCAGGGTCTCCCTTATCACTCGATGCTGGGGCCGCAGGCCGGCGGCTACGTGAGTACGGTGGCGTGGCCTCGTGGCGGTGTGATCTTCGTCGGGTACGTTCCCGCCGACCCGGCCCGGCTTCCCGAAGTTCGCCGGCTAAACGCCGACGGCTCTGAATTCCGGCCGGTCAGTCTGCCGGATGACCCCGCGTGTCGTCGTACTTCGTACCAGGGCTTCGGTGTGCTCCATGATGGCCGGTTAGCCATCGTGAAGATCTGCGACTTGCCGGCGGGGGCAACACCGTCAGCCGCTTATGGGGCGGTCGCCTACGATCCCAATTCCGGGGCGGTCGAGCAACTGTTCCCCGTTGAGGCCAAGATCCATCCAAGCGGCCTGCGCTTCAATCCGAGTGATGACCGCGCCGTGACGGCACAGGGCGCAAGCATTTGCGGAACCATCGCCTACCTTACTCGCAACGGGGTCGAACCCATCTCGGCGACCGTCACGGACGGACAGCGACAGTGGCGCCTCGATGATTACTTCAAACGTCGTACGGGCGATGACTGCAGCTCGATCGGCCGTTCTGACGGCCCAGATTGGTCGCCGGATGGGCGGCAGATCGCATTCATCGGCTTCCCGCAGGCGATCGGAAAAAGCGGTCCAGCTCGCCTCGAGGTCCCTGGAAACATCTACCTAATGGATACGGCCACGCTCAGCGTGAAGGCGCTGGTCCAGAATCTACGATTTCCGGCTGGCGTCAGTTGGTCACCGAACGGTCAATGGCTCGCCTTTTCGGCAAGTGACGTCCCGGGTCATGGCGGCGGGACCTGGCTACTGTCGGTTTCAGGAGGAAACTTTGTTCGGGTTTCGGATCGCACGATGACCGAGGTCGAGTGGTCTCCAGACGGCCGTCAAATGATCGGGCTCTGGGACAACGGCAAGACTACCTGGCCCCCGGAGACGGAGCTCGACGTCTTCGACGTTCACTCGATTACGATGGGCGGCTGAGGACGATGGCTGCCTAGCGAGCCGTCCCGCCGGTCCTTGTTGCCCGATCCGATCCCGGTGACACTGGGTGGCGATGCCGATTCCGCCTGCCTTGCGATTCTCACGGCGGAAAGCCCTTGCGGCGGCCGCCGCCATCGCCGGCGGGCCGCTTGGGCTGATCCTGGTCGCGCCGCCGGTGGCCGCCACCAGTGCACCGGTGGTGCTGACGATTGTGTCGGCCTCGACCTGGAACGAGTTGGGGCTCAATCCGGCTCTCCATCTGGTGGGCGAGGTCCGCAACGACGATGGCGTCCAGACGGCGCAGGACATCACGGTGGACTGCCAGCTCACGCTGGGCGGCGTTCAGAAGGCCGAGGAGACGGCATCGACGGATGCCGAGGTGCTCAAGCCCGGCGAGGCATCGCCGTTCGACGTCCTCTTCCTGAGCCCGCCGGCCTACGACCACTACACCTGTAGCACCAAGTCGAGCGAAGCGTAATCGCCAACGCCTATGTCGGACCGTTCACCTCGATCTACCACGGGGTCGAGATTCGCAACAGTGAGATCGAACACTCGATCGTCCTGGAGAACAGCAAGATCCTCGATGTCCCCGCCCGCATTGCCGATTCCTTGATCGGCAAGGACGTGCAGATCCACCGCGGCGCGGCGCCGCCAAGCGCGCTTCGCTTCATGCTCGGCGCTCATTCCGAGGTCAGCCTCTCCTCCTAGCCGGCGGCCGCCACCTGGCGTGATGCTAGTCACTTGACAACGGCAAAGCAGGGTGTACGCTGCCATCGAACGGAAGGAGGGTTGGTGGGGCTTCAGTTCACGCGATCGCTCGGGCGTTCGTAGCCAATGGCGCTTGAACGCGACGAGCGAAGTGAGGTCGATCTAAAGGACCCGGTCAGCCGGCCGCTCAAGGCCTACGCGTTTGACCCCACGCAAGGGAAGGCCCTGGGCAACTACATGACTGTTAGCGTGCGGTATCTACCACTGCTGCGGGCTGGTCCCGCGGATAGGTACCTGGCGGTCATCGACTACGACGCCACCAATAAGTGTTACTACCGCCCGGTAGATTTGGACGACCCCGCCGTGCTCATCCGCAGCGGCCTGGATCCAGCGGAAACGGATCCGCAGTTTCATCAACAAATGGTGTACGCGGTTGCCAGCGAAACCATCCGCCGGTTCGAGCTGGCGCTGGGTCGCTCCATCGAATGGAGCTTCAGTCGCCGGCGCCGCGGCGACCCATCAGAGAGCGGGTCGCTGCGGATCTTTCCTCATGCGATGCAGGAGGCCAACGCGTATTACAGCCGGGATCTTCGAGCGCTCCTTTTCGGATACTTCCCGGCATCCACTACCGACTCGGGCGCCAACCTGCCCGGCCAAATGGTTTTCACGTGCCTCTCGCACGACATCATCGCCCACGAAACCACCCACGCGCTTGTCGACAGCCAGCGGGACTTCTTCATGGAACCGACGAGTCCGGACGCACCAGCTTTCCACGAGGCCTTTGCTGATCTCGTCGCGTTATTCCAGCATTTCAGCTTCAAGGAGGCGCTGCTGGCGATGATCCAGCGTACCGGCGGAGCGATCTATCAGAGCGAGGTCGCGCCTGAACGCCAACCGGCGATGGCGGGCGGGTTCATTCAGGCCGAGCTCTCGAGCGCAAATCCTCTCGTCCAACTGGCAAGGCAGTTCGGTGAGGCGATGGGCATGCGGAAGGCGCTGCGCGCGGCGTTAGGAACGCCGCCGAATTCAAGAATGCTGGAGACCGTTTGGGAACCGCATGCCCGGGGTGCGATTCTGGTCGCGGCTGTCTTTGATGCGTTTTTCACCATCTATGTACGGCGCACGCAAGACCTGATGCGGATCGCGCGGCTGGGTGGCAGCACTTTGTACGACCTTCATCCGGATCTGTCGAATCGGCTGGCGTCGGAGGCGGTAAAAACAGCCGAGCATTTTCTGAACATTTGCATCCGGGCGCTCGACTACTGCCCGCCGGTTGACATCCGATTCGGTGATTTCCTCCGCGCCATGATCACCGCCGACTCGGACCTTGTACCCGACGATCCATATGGCTACCGGATAGCCATTATCGATGCCTTTCGCTCTCGCGGCATTGTGCCGGAGGGCGCCGCCTCGTTCTCCGAGGAATCGCTGCGGTGGGCGCCTCCCGAAATCTTCGATGGAACGTCGCTGCCGACCTGCAAGGGCCTCGAATTCGATGTGTTCAAGCATGACCCCGATCTGCAGAAGGAGGCCGAGAAGAAGAACGGAGGCGTGCTCCATGATTACGCCGTCGCAAATCAGGAAGCCCTCGGATTGTCGGCTGAGGAGGGCATGAAGATTCAGGCGCGGACCTTCCATGAAGTCCATCGGGTCCGGCCCGACGGCGAAGTGCTCTTCGACTTTGTGGCTGAGCTTACGCAACACCGGGAGGTGCCGGCGGATCCGCAGAACCCGGACGCGGGCACGTTTACCTTTCGCGGCGGTACTACCCTCGTCATCGACCGCGCAGGCGAGGTCCGCGTTGCGATTCAGAAGCGGGTCGGCGCCGTGGCGGATGATTCGAAGAATGTGCGCCTGAAACAACAGCGCGCCTATCTCAACGATCGGATCTCCAGCGTGGGAATGGCAGCATACGTAACGGACAGCCGCCTTGCGGCGCGGCTCGCCAACGCCACCATCGACTTCAAACTGGTCCACCGGGGGTACTGACAATGGCAGCTCGGAAGGTGGTCGTGCGCCGGAGCAGATTAGCCGCCGGCCGCCGCCCAAAGCCTCAACCAAACGGCAGGACCAGGGCGAGCGCCGATGCCCAGCCTGGCGTTGGCGTGATTTCGATTCGAATGTATCGGGTTGGCTTTGGCGACTGTTTCCTCCTATCCCTTCCGGTCAACGGGGGCGAGCGTCGTCACATCCTTGTCGACTGCGGTGTCCATGCGAGGGGTGATATCGGCTCCATCGATCGGGTGATCGATGACATCGCCGCCGAGACCAAGCGCAAACTTGCGATCGTGATTGCGACCCACGCCCACCAGGACCATATCTCCGGATTCGGTAAGCGCGCCGATGTGTTTTCCACGTTCGAAGTCGGTGAGGTCTGGTTGCCATGGACCTGGGATCCCAACAATCCCGATGCGGTCAAGCTGCAGGCAAAACATGCCGCACTCGCCGCGGCGCTCAATGATCACTTCCAGGCTGCGAATACTCTGACCGCTGCGGGTTCCATTGCGGCGGCCGCAGCCGACGCGGTGGTGAATCTTAGCGGCAACGCTCGCGCGATCGACCTGCTGGTCAGCGGGTTCCGCGTCGGAGCCAAGGTCCGGTTCTTGAAGGCGGGTGACAGCCTTGGCGACCCCGCCGGAGTCACAGGCCTATCGGTCAAGATTCTCGGACCTCCGCAATCGCCGGAATTCCTGGCTCAGATGGATCCGCCCGCGGGACAGCATTACCTGCGGGTGGGAGCCGCCGACGGCGACGAAGGAACCAGGGTGGAGCCGTTCGCCGCTCGGTGGAAGATCGACACGGCAATCGGGGACACGATGACCCGACTTTCGGAAGCAGATCGGATCAGCCTGGAGGCGGCAGCCAGTTCGCCTCCCGAGGAGCTGGCGTTCGCGCTCGACCAGGCCAGGAACAACGAAAGTGTCGTCGCCTTGCTGAGCTACCGAGGAAAGAATCTGTTGTTCGCGGGCGACGCTCAATACGGCAACTGGCGATGGTGGCTCGATAACGAGAAACCAGACCTGATTCTTCCCGAGGTGAGCTTCTTCAAGGTGGCGCACCACGGAAGCGTGAATGCCACGCCAAAAGATGCGCTGGAGCGGATGACGGATGGAGGCTTCGCGGCAATGGTCTCCACCCAGGGGACGCCCTGGCCCTCCATTCCGCGGGTCCCACTGATGCAGCGCTTAAGTGAGAAAACCAAGCAAAAGCTGGTGCGGAGCGACTGGCTGCCGGTAAAGGGTGCGCCCACGCCGGCTTCGGGCAGTCTTCCGCGCGCCCCGGGCGCGCCGCCCCCGGGATTCGCGCAGGGGGCGCTTTGGTTCGACTGCCCGCTGTGAAGCGCCGGCTGAGGATAAGGGGCGACTATGACGATATCGCCGCGAGCCGTTCCGCGCCAGG
>VBHO01000012.1:0-360 GCA_005882045.1 Chloroflexota bacterium
AGTTGCTAGCCAACCTCGACATCGTCGACCGTCGCCACAGCCAGGATGGACAGATCCAGACGACCGTCGACGGACGGCCGCTCGACATCCGCGTGGGCACCATCGAGACCATCTGGGGCGAGAAGGCCGTGCTTCGATTGCTCGAGCGCTCGCGCTCCATCCTTCGGCTCGACACCCTCGGCTTCGCGCCGGCGGCGCTGAAAATGCTGCGCGCCATGGTCCAGTCGCCCTACGGCATGATCCTGGTTACCGGCCCGACCGGGAGCGGCAAGACGACCACGCTCTACGCGGCGCTCAACGAGCTCAACCGCGTCGAGAAGAACGTGATGACGATCGAGGACCCGGTTGAGTACACCTTCG
>VBHO01000012.1:385-35343 GCA_005882045.1 Chloroflexota bacterium
TGCGCGGCATCCTGCGCCAGGACCCGGACGCCATCCTGGTGGGCGAGATCCGCGACAAGGAGACGGCCGAGATTTCGGTCCAGTCGGCCCTCACCGGGCACCTGGTGCTCTCGTCATTGCATGCGACCGACGCGGTCGGCGCCATCTATCGCTTCCTCGAGATGGGCATCGAGTCATTCATGGTGACCTCGGCGGTGATTGGCGTACTCGCCCAGCGGCTTGTCCGCCGCAACTGCCCCGATTGCACCGCCGTCTATGAGCCATCGACCGAGGAGCTCCAATTCTATCGCTCGGTTGGTGGGCAGGGCCTCATCTTCCATCGCGGCGCGGGATGCGCCAACTGCGTCCACACCGGGTTCCGCGGACGCATCGGCGTCTTCGAGGTGCTGCCGATGAGCGACGGGATCAAGCGGCTGCTGGTCCGCGACGCGCCCCACGAGCAACTGCGCGAGCAAGCGATCCGCGAGGGCATGACGACCCTGCGTTCCGCCGGTGTGGCCCGCATCGACGAAGGCCTGACCACCATCGGCGAAGTCATCCGGTCGGTGCACGTCAGCGAGGGGAACGTTGCCTAGCTACGCCTACAAGGCCTACACCGAGCGCGGGCAGAAACGGGAGGGGCGGATCGAAGCCGCCGGCACCTCGGCCGCCGAGCAGGCGCTCTGGCTCGAAGGCCTCAAGATCGTCCAGCTCAGCCCGGCGCCGCCGAAGAAGACGATGGCGGACTACTTCCCGTCCCTCTACCAGATCTCCCGCCAGGACCTCATCCTCTTCACGCGCCAGCTGGCCACCTTCGTCGGCGCCGGCGTCGCGATGACCCGTGCGCTGACGGTCATCTCCGAAGAGACGGCCTCGCCGCTCTTCAAGCGCGTGATCCTGACCGTGCTCGACGACCTGGAGCGTGGACAGAATCTCTCTGAGTCGCTGGTCAAACACCCGAAAGTCTTCCCCAGCCTCTATGTGGATCTGATCCGGGTCGCCGAGCTCACCGGTAACCTCGAAGCGACGCTCAAGGAGCTCGCCGGCTATTTGCGGCGGGATCTGAATACGGTGCGTCGCGTCCGTACCGCCATGATCTATCCCGCCGTCATCCTGGTGGTCGCCACCGCCGTCGTCATCATCCTCGTTTTCTTTGCCCTCCCGGCCTTCGTCAAGATCTTCGCCGAATTTCGGGTGAAGCTGCCCTTGTCGACCCGAATCCTGATTGCGATCGTCGCCTTCACTCGAGCCTGGGGACTGGTAATCGGTGCCGTGATCGCATCGATCATCGGCGCGGTCGCGTTCGCGCTGCGAACGCAGCGTGGCCAGTATGTCAAAGACCAGATCTCGCTGAAGCTCCCGGTGATGGGACCGATCGTCCTCTCGGCCGTGCTCAATCGCTTTTCCCGCACGCTGGCCATGGTGCTGAAAGCCGGCGTGCCCCTCGGGCAGACGTTCGACGCTGTGATCGCCGGCACCGGCAACAAGGTTTTCCAGCGCGGGCTGGGAACGGTCAAGGAGCAGATGACCGGTGGCGAGGGATTTGCCGGCCCACTGCTGCGCACCCACCTGTTTCCGCCAATGCTGACCCAGATGGTCCGGGTTGGCGAGGAGACCGGAACGCTCGATACCTACCTCGAACAGGCCGCCGATTTTTACGAGGAGGAGCTCGAATATCGGATCCGCGCGATGACTTCCTTGATCGAGCCGGTGATGACGGTCGCCGTCGGTCTGGTCGTCGGCTTCATCGCGGTGTCGCTCATCTCCGCGATGTACGGTCTGGTCGGAGCGTTGAAATGACGCGAAAACGGGGCTTCAGTTTGATCGAAACCACGGTGGCGATCGCCCTGCTGGCCGTCATCGTCGTCGCCATCCTGAGCGCGTTCTCCGCGACCACGCTCGCCGCCCGCCGGCATCAGGAGGAGACGACCCTCGACCGCCTGACGCGCTCGGACATCGAATACATCAAGAGCCAGCCCTATTCGGTCAACAACCTTCTTCCCGCGCCTTACCAGAACCTCAGCAGCAGTGGCTACACGTTCGCCTACCAGGTCCTCTACTACAGCGCCCTCACTAACCCGCCGAACTTTCAGTCGGGCAACCCGGATGTTGGGCTGCAGGAGATCATCCTCACGGTTCGCGGACCAAATGGCTCGATGGAAGTCGTCGATTTCCTGAAGGAGCAACCATGAGGCGGAGCCAGCATGGTTTCACGCTGGTCGAGATGATGGTCAGTATGACCATTTTCACGGTCGTGGCCGTGGCGATGGCGGGCACCTTTCTGGTTGGGTATCGAGCGATTGGCAACGAGGCACGTGTGATCGCGGCGGACACGGCCAGCAACGAAGCCAGCCTGTGGCTGACCCGGGACTTGAACAGCGCGACAACCACCCTCGGCTGTCCCTGCACCATCCAGGCCGGCGGCCCCATGACCCTTACGTACGGCGCGCCACCTGGCACCGTGGTCGTTTACAGCATCGATGCATCCCAGAATTTGATCCGTACCGTCAATGGAAGTGACCAGGTGGCCGCGCGCGGTATCACTCGAGTCTCCATCAGCTGGGTCGGTTGCTATGGAACGGTCAGCATTTTGCCGTCCGTAACCGGCTCGGCAGCCGTCATCCTCAACGTGAGCAACCGCCCGGGCGGGTGTGTCTGATGCCGCGAAGCTTGGGTCGCCAGCGAGGTCAGGCACTTCTCGTCGTGCTGGCATTCGTGGCCGCCTTCCTCCTGCTGGTATGGGCGGCGCTGACAATCGCCAGCGCGGCCTTCCTCGGGCTGGGAACGGTGCGCGCGGATACGCGCACGACCTATGCGCTGGATGCCGGCATTGCCTACGCGATGCAGGTCATCGATGACAAGAACGGAAACGGTTGTAACGCGCCGAGGACCAGCACCGTGACCCTGAACTACCCGAGCGGACCGATTACGGTCAGTGTGGGGATTCGAAAAGGCAGTCTGTGCCACGGCAACGGGGCGACCTGGAACATCACGGTGACCGCCACCGGAACGAATCGAAGTCTCACCGCCCTCATCACCGAAATGACCACATCATCCGTGGTGACCTGGGAAAGCTACCAGTGCCCGCACGCCTCGCCCTCGACCTGGGAGCGCGTGAGCTCAAGATCCTGGAGGCCAACGGCCGGAAACTGACGCGACACGCAGAGATCCTCCTCCCTGAGGGCGCGCTGACGGACGGCATGCCGACGCCGTTACTGACCGCCGCCATCCGCGGTGCGCTGGAATCTGGCGGTTTTGTCGCCACCCACGCCCGCCTCGCCATCGCTGAGACCGGGACCGCCTTTCGGGACTTTCGGTTGCCGGCGGTGCCCGCCAGCGAGCTGGCCCGCGCCGTCATGTTTGAAGGTCGCCGCCAGGTTCCGATGGACGCGGCCGACGTCCACTTCGCCTGGCACGCGATCCGCGCCACGACCGGCTATGCCGTCTACCTGGTCGCAGCCCGACGCGACATGATCGACGCCATCGTGGCAGCGGTGAGCTCGGCCGGCCTGCAGGTCGAGCGCATCGACCTCAAGCCGTTGGCCCTGGCCCGTGGCATGGCGGTATCCGATGGCCTGCTCCTCGAATGGGCAGGCGCCGAGGCGACGCTGGTGCTGATGGTCAAGGGCCGCCCTCGGTTTTTCCGGACCTTCGCCCTCGACGCCCCCGCCGACGATGCAGAAGGGCAACTCGAGGAGCTCACCCATGCCCTCAATGCGCTGGTGAAATTCATGCGCGGCACCGCATCCGACGTCCCGATCACGCCGGCAACCACGCTGGCGTTGGGTGGGCGGTTCGCTTTCCTTCCCGACGGGTTTCAGCGAGCCGAGCAGCGCTTCGATTTCACGGTGACCGTCCCGGCCACGCGATTCACCTCCGCCCAGAACTTTCCCTGGCAGGCGCACTTCGCCGGACTCGGCCTGCTCTTGCAAGCTCGCTGGTACGACCGCCTCACCCCCGCAGAGGGAGGTGACAGCCGTGTCGCGGCCTGATCACCCCCCGGTCGGCGTCGACTTCGCTCCGCCGCGGCGGCCGAATCGCGTCCCTCGACCGCTGCTGGCGCTGGCGCTCGTCGCGGTGGCGCTGGGCGCGATGACGGTCGCCGTCACCCAATTGCTACTGCGCTGAGCGAACTTTTACAGATCTCGCAAGATTACGGCCCTACGCTCGACAGAGTCTAAGGAGGTAAACGACAAAATATGCTTCTCGCCATACTCAAAGATGCGCGCAAACGCTCGCATCGTCACCAGGGTGGATTCACCCTCGTCGAGTTGCTCGTCGTCATCGCAATCCTGGGCGTGCTCGCCGCCATCGTCCTGTTCAACATCTCGGGTGTGAACGCCAGTGCGGCGTGTAACGGGATGAAGACCGACGGCGCGACCCTCCAGGGCGCCGCCGACCTCTACTGGAATACGTACGGCGTCTACCCCGTCGGACAGAACAGCCCGGCGACCATCCCGGGTGTTAACGACGTGGCCACACCCGCAGCGGGTGCGTACGTCAACGAGCAGGAACTCCTGATGGCCAACCTGCTGCACAGCGCGACCAACGGCTGGAATACCGCAGCGCCGCCGCCGGCCGCTACCGAGATCTTCACCTATAAGGCGTCACCGCCTCAGGGCACTGTGCACGGCGCGATCCAGGGCAGCGCCTGCGTCTACAACTAAGCGGCTAGCAGCAACTAAGCATCGAGGTTCGGCCGGCCTTCGGGCCGGCCGAACTGTTTTTCTAGCCGTCAGGCACAGGAAGGGCGCTCGACCTGCGGCCTCGCCGTTCTGTTACGCGATCTTCGCCGCGTCACCCTCGACAACCCCGGCGATCCGCTGGGGGAGGGACGAGGTGGCGAAGGCGGCGGTCAGGCGTGGATCCCACTGGGTGCCGGATCCGGCGGCGAGGATCTCGAGGGCTTTGGCAACCGTGTGCCGCGCCCGGTAGGGGCGGTCCGTGATCATGGCGTGGAAGGCGTCGGCAACGGCGACGATGCGGGCCATCATCGGGATCGCCCCGCCCTGCAGCTTGTCGGGGTAGCCCGTTCCGTCCCAGCGTTCGTGGTGGTGGCGGATGGCCGGGGCCAGGACGGTTGCCGGTCGAAAGGGGCCGGCGAGCGCCGCGCCCAGGATCGTGTGTTTCTGGATCTGGGCAAACTCTTCCGGCGTGTAGCTCCCCTGTTTGTTCAGCAGTTCTTCCGGCAGGCCGATCTGCCCGATGTCGTGCAGCAGGCCGGCGTGGAAGGCGACCTCCTGGTCCTCCGCGTCGAGGCCGATCAGCCGCGCCAAGGCTTGGGCGGTGATGGCGACCCGGTCATCGAACGGCTCCTTCGACTCGGTCGGGTCTTCTTTTTTCACCAGCTCCCGCAGGCTTTCCTGGGTGCTGCGGAGGTCGCGTCGCAGCTCCTTGAGGCGAAGCAGCGCCCGCACGCGGACCTGGAGGTCGCGCATCGGGATCGGCTTGACGATCAGGTCGTCGCCGCCCGCCTCCACCATCTTGGCGCGCTCCGGCCGGGGGTCGAAGCCCGTCATCATCAACACCGGGATCTCGGCCGTTTCCGGGTCCGATTTCAATTGCTTGCAGGCCTGGTGCCCGTTCATCACCGGCATCTCGATGTCCATCAGGATCAGGTCCGGCTTGAGCCGGCGGGCGGCGCGGACGGCCTCCTCGCCATTGGTGGCGGCTTCCGTCCAGAAGCCCAGGGTGGAAAGCTGTCCGCAGAGCAGGTCCCGATTGGCGCTGCTGTCGTCCGTGACCAGGATGGTCCGGCGTTCCGGCATCGGTCCTGTTAAGAAGCCTTCCACTGGCAGTAAGACGTAGGAAGGTGGACCTTCCTTCGTTGCAGAGAGCAGTGAAGCGTCGCGTCACACAACCGTCTGTCTCGCTGGCGCTGAAGCTGCCAAACCTGCTGTCGGTCGAGCAGGTGGCGGCCGCCATCCACCGGCATCCCGAGGTCGTCCGGCGCCAGGCGCGCGACGGCCGTCTCCCGGCGGAAAAAATCGGCCGGGTCTGGTTCTTTCGCCCCGAGCGACTGTCCGAGGCCGGGTTCGCCCAGTTCTTGCCACAGATGGCCCCCGAGCGCGCGGAGCAATCCCCAACGCCCGGGGCGCTGTTCAGCGCGCTCGCCGATGCCGGCCTCCAGGCGCTGCAGCGACTGGACCGCGAAGCGATCTTTGCGGCGGTTGGCAACCGCCTTGCCGAGGCCAGCCTGTCGACCTACCTGTTCGAGCTGGCAGCGGACGGAAAGGGCCTCACGGTGGCGTACAGTCATCCCCTAGAAGCGGCCGCCGAGATTGGTAAGCTCACCGGCCGGCAGCAGTCCGGCGCCTACATCCCATTCGACCGCATTCCGATCCTCCACCAGGTCTGCACCACGCTCCGACCGCACTACGTCAACGATCACGACGAGCTGGTCGGCCGCGTGGCCCTTGTCCTTCCGCCGGGCTCGACCGGAAACGCGCGAAAGCTGGGCGAACTGCTCCATCTCCAAACCCTGATCTCGGCGCCGCTGGTGCTCGAGGGCAAGGCCATCGGAGCGATCACGGTACTGGGCCCTGGGCTGAAAGAGACCGACCTGCCGGCCGTCATGGCGTTTGCGAACCAGACGGCGGCGGCCCTCGAGACGGCTCGCCTTCTCGACGAATCGCGGCAGGTGGAAGAGGCCGCGGTCCTCACGCTCGCCGGCGCCATCGAGCTCCGCCAGGCGATGCACAGTCGTGCCCGAGAGTATGCCGAGCTGGCCGAGCGCTTCGCCGGCCATCTCGGCTTCGATGCGGCGCGGCAGCGGCGAGTGCGGTACGCGGCGTTGCTCCAGGACCTGGGCAAGCTCAACGTCCCGGAAAGCGTCCTCAAGCAACGCGGCCGGCTGAGCGCAGAGGAGCGGGCGCTGATCATGACCCACCCGAGCGTGGCCGCCGACCTGCTCGGGCGGTTCAAACCGCTGGCTGAGCTGGCGCCGCTCGTCCGATCACACCATGAGTTGTTCAACGGCGAGGGTTATCCCGACGGGCTGGAGGGCGAGGCGATTCCGCTCGAGACACGGGTGATCTCGGTGGTGACCGCCTTCTTCAATGTGACGCTCGACCGGCCGGGCAGCCCCGCCCCCACCTTGGCCAGAGGCCTTGACGAGTTGGCGCGTCTCAAAGGCGTCGACCTGGACCCCGGCCTGACCGACGCCTTTATCAACCTCTGCCGCCAGGCCGAGTCGAGCCATGCGCCCTGGTTCGAACAAGTGCTGCTGGCCCTGAACAGTCCCCCGCCGTCAGCGCCGACCGCCCGACGCGATATCTTGTCCGTCGCCGACTCCCGCGAGCTGCGCATCATCTATCGCATCGCGCAGGAGACCACGGCGGTGCTCGACCTCGACACGCTCCTGGACCGCATCGTGACCATCATTCACGAGGTGATGGGCTACTACATGGTGGCCCTCCTCTTGCCGGGATCACGGCCGGACGAGCTCCGGGTCGGCGCCCACAGCGGCTACGCCGTCGATATCACCGGGCTCACGATTTCCGTCGACGAGGGGATCACGGGCTGGGTGTTCGCCAATGGCGTCGCCAAGATCGTCCCCGATGTCAGGGCCGAGCCCCGCTACATCGGGGTCGACGACAAGGTTCGATCCGAGCTCGCCTTTCCCTTGATCAGCCGAGGCCGCGTCGTCGGGGTCCTGAATGCGGAAAGTCAGGAAGTCGATGCTTTTTCGGAGGCGGACGTCGTGCTGATGTCGGCGGTGGGATCGCAACTGGCCTCATCCCTCGAGGTCGCCCAGCTCCACGACAGTCTCAAGCGCGAAGCAAGTCATGACCCGCTGACGCGGCTCAATAACCGCCGGCTCTTCCTCGAACGCATCCAGCAAGCGGTGGCTCGGACGGTAGCCTCCGGCGACAGCTTTTCCATCGTGTTCCTCGACGTCGATGGGCTGAAGCGGATCAACGACACCTACGGCCACCTCGCCGGCGATGCACTCCTGCGCGAGGTCTCCAATGCGCTGACCGATGCGGTCCGGGGCGAGGACGTGGTGGCGCGCTATGGCGGCGATGAGTTCGTCGTGCTGCTCCCGGCGACGGGTGCAGCGGCGGCCGCGGTCGTGGCCCAGCGCATCTCGGACGGCATTGGCCGGCACCGCTTCATGGCCGGGCGCGATCTCCTCCAGATCCCCGGGGTCAGCCTCGGCGTCGCGACCTTCCCACAGGACGGCACGACCGCTGAGGATCTGCTGGCCGCCGCCGATGCCACCCTCTACCGGCAGAAACGCCGCGCCGGCTAGCCGAAGACGAGTTGGAGGTCGTAGAGCTCGCGCGGAACGCGGCGGGTTTCCGCGACGACATCGCGCAGCGGCACGACCGCAACTCGACCGTCTTTGCGAATCGGAATCACACCGGCCTTCCGATCGGCCAACAGGTCGGTTGCGGCAACTCCCAGGCGGGTGGCCCAAATGCGGTCGACCGGCGAGGGTGACCCGCCGCGCTGTATGTGACCGAGCACGGTAACGCGCGTCTCGAAGCCGGTTGCCTCCTCGATCCGGGTGCTCAGCGCATCGCCGACACCTTGCTTGGCGAGCTGCAGGTGGCCGAAGGCGTCACGTTTCTCCGCGCCAACAGCGACCGGCACGGCCGGTTCGAGCGCCCGCATCTTGACGCCCTCGGCGATGACGATGATGCTGAAGTCCTTGCCCTCACCGCGACGGTGATGCAGATGCTGGACGACGGCGTCGAGCTCGGCCGGAAACTCGGGGATGATGATCATGTCGGCGCCGCCCGCCAGCCCACCCACCATCGCGACCCAGCCGGTGTCGCGGCCCATCACCTCGACCACCATCACCCGATGGTGCGCGGACGCGGTCGTATGTAGCCGATCGAGCGCCTCGACGACGACCCCCACCGCCGTATCGAAGCCGATGCAGAACTCGGTGACCGAGAGGTCATTGTCGATCGTCTTGGGAACGCCCACCACCGGATAACCGGCGTCGCTCATGGCCGCGGCGACCGAGAGCGTGTCATCGCCGCCGATCGCGACCAGCCCCTCGATGCCCGAGGCGCGCAGCAGGTTGATTACCTTCTCGATCCCGCCTTTTTCTTTGAGTGGGTTGGTTCGCGAGGTGCCCAGGATGGTGCCGCCCAGCGGAAGAATGCCGCGGACCGATGCCGTCGTCAGGTCCTCGAGATCGCCTTCCCCGAGCAAGCCGGCCCAGCCATTCTTGATGCCGCTGACGTCGAACCCCCGCTGGAACGCGCGGCGAGCTACGCCACGGATGGCGGCGTTGAGTCCGGGGGCGTCGCCACCGCCCGTGAGGACGCCGATGCGCACGACGCCTAGTTTAGCCGGGCCTAGCTCTAACGCCGACGGCTGGAAGTCAGATTGAGGATGAGCAAGAAAGCGCCGATCGCGATGATCAGCGCGCCAACTACCACGCCCGCCGAGCGCCCGAATTCATAGCCGCCGATGCCGATGATGCCCTCGAAAAATGCGACGCCGAGCAGGAACAGCACCACGCCGATGCCGACCAGGCGGGTCCCCGCCCGCACGTTGCCGGGGCGGCTCGCGACAAGACCGTACAGCACCATCCCTGCCCCGACCGCACCCGGAAAAATCAGCGTCCAGGCGTATGCCCAGCTCTCGAAGTGGTCGGTGGCGTTCTGGTAGAGCAGGATGAGCCCGGTGACGGTGACGATGCTGCCGAGGATCGCAAGGCCTTCGCCGAGTGCGCCCCTGGCCGTCAGCGCGAGGAAGAGGATTGCGACGCCAGGCGCGATCACGAAGAAGGGCCAGCCATAATGCCCGACATCGATCTGGACGACTTGTCCGAGCAGGAAGATCGCCCCAACGAGGACGAGCAGCCCACCCAAGACCATCGACGGGCGTCGCGACTGGCGAGGCGCCTGACTATCGGCCATGGGCCAACCTTACCCCGCGCCGAGTGGGTGTCAAGGGCCGCCGCCGGGCTTTCGCCCGCACCGTCGACGAGGGGCAGAAGTCATTCAGCACACATTCCGGGCACCGCGGCGCCCGGGCAACACAGACCCGACGCCCGTGCAGGATCAAGCGCAGGCTGAACCCGGTCCATTCCGACGGCGGGATCAGTTTCGTTACGTCGGCTTCGATCTTGACCGGGTCGGTGCTCTTGGTCAAACCGAGGCGCCGGGTGAGCCGTTTGACGTGGGTATCGACGGCGAAGCCCGGAACGCCGAAGGCGACACCCAGCACGACGTTGGCGGTCTTGCGCCCCACGCCGGGAAGCGTGACCAGGTCCTCGATGCGGCCCGGGACCTCGCCGTTGAAGCGCTCGACCAGCGCCGCGCTGGTGGCGATGATCGTCTTCGCCTTCACGTGGAAGAACCCGGTGGGCTTGATCATCGCCTCGACCTGCCTTGGGTCGGCGTGGGCCAGCGCGGCGGCATCGGGATACCGGGCAAATAACGCCGGCGTCACGGAATTGACCGAGCGGTCGGTTGTCTGCGCCGACAGGATGGTGGCGATCAACATCTGGAAGGGGTTGACGTGGTCCAGCTCTGAGACAGCCGGGTAGATCGCCTTCAGCCGCTCGACGGCGAGCTGGGCACGGTCGCGAGCGCGCAGTCCGGCCATCGGCTCAAGCGTAGTCGCCGCCGTCACAACGGGGCGTCGCCCCACGCGAGCCGCGCTTTAGTGCGATGCGAGCGTTTGAGACGTTTCTGTAACGACGCGCGGAGGAACGGTGCGCAAAGTTGAGTTCAACGACCCGTTACCTCGATGTGCGCGCCGCACCCTCGGCCGACGCCCGTCGGGCCTCCATGCACAGCCTTCGCTGGTACATCAGCGTCGGCTTCCTGATGGTCGGCGTCGTTCCGCTCATCTTCTTCGGCGCGCAGCGCATCTCGGCACTCTTCGCAACCCAGAACGCCAGCATCCAGCAGAAGCACGAGCCGATGGCCGAAAGCCTGGCGCAAGCGGTCTACGGATACCTGCTGGACCAGACCGCGGCGTTGCAGAGCACGGCATCCCAGATCGAGTCTGACAACGACACCAGCATCGCCCGGCTCAACAACGCCAGCTTCAATCCCGACCACTTGAACATGGAACTCGCCGCCGCCCACTCGGCCCAACCGGCGCTTCTCCAGCTGTACGTCGGTAATCTGGCCGGTCGGGCCGTGGCCGCCGCCCCGCCCGCCGGCGTCGGCGTCGACTACAGCGTCTGGAACTACGTCAAGGAGGTGCTCAATCCGCGCCGTGTCGGTCCGAAGTACTCGGACGTGGTGCGGTCTCGCGGCGATGCCAGCGTGGCCGCGGTCGTGATCGCGGTTCCCATCCTGGACTCGCAACGTGCCCTGGTTGGGTTCCTCGCCGGCACCGTCGACCTCTCCGAGGTGCAGCGCCTGTCGAACTACAGCCGGATCGGTCAGAACGGGCAGGCGGTGGTCGTCGACCGTCGCGGACGCGTCATCGCCCACCCACGCGAAGACTGGCGGCTCGCCGCCACCGACCTCTCGTCTTCGGGCATTTTCCAGCAGGCGCTCGGCCAGGAGACCGGCGTCAGCTGGTACACCGACCTCGACGGCAACGTACAGCGCGCCGCCGGCTTTGCCACCGTTCCGGAGGTCGGCTGGAAGGTGTGGGTGTCCCAGCCGGTCGCCGATCTTCGCTCCGAGCTAACACCCCTGATCGTGAGCACCATCGAGTGGCTGCTGATCGCGATCGTGCTCGCGCTTGTGCTCGGATTCCTGGGGGCGGCGTGGATTACTCGTCCGGTCGACGAGTTGACCAGTGCCGCGGCGCGGATCGCCCGTGGCGACTTCCTCACCCCGATCAGGGTCCGTGAACGCTACGCGGCGCGCGAACTCCAGGCACTGGCGACCACCTTCAACCAGATGACCAGCCAGCTGAGCGGCGCCTACCAGACGCTCGAGGAAAAGGTTTCGCAGCGGACATCTGAACTGCAGGCCGCCAACCAGGAGATGGCGCGGGCCAACAAGTTGAAATCAGAATTCCTCGCCAATGTGTCGCACGAACTGCGCACTCCGCTGTCCGCCATCATCGGCTTCTCGCAAATCCTGCTCGACGGTATCGACGGGCCGATCAACGAGGAGCAGCAGCAGGACATCCAGGAGGTCAATAAAAGCGGCCAATCGCTGCTGGGGTTGATCAACCAGATCCTCGACCTCAGCAAGATCGAGGCGGGCAAGATGGAGCTCTCGCTGGAACGCGTCGAGGTCCCGGGGCTGGTCAGCTCGGTGCTGGAAAGCATCAGCCCGCTGGCCCAGGGGAAGGGCCTGCGGATCGACACCAGGTTCGCTCCCTCACTCCCCGCGGTCGAGGCCGATCCCGTACGCCTCAAGCAGATCCTGATCAACCTGCTTTCCAATGCCGTCAAGTTCACCGAACGCGGCCACATCGAAGTGAGCGCACAACCGTCCGGCCGCATGGTTCGTATCGCCGTCAAGGACACCGGCACCGGCATCTCGGCCGAGTCGCAGAAGGTGATCTTCGATGAGTTCGTGCAGGGCGACGGCAGCAGCACCCGGCGGCATGGCGGGACCGGCCTCGGCCTGAGCATCGTGCGCCGGCTGGTCGAGATGCACGGCGGCGCCATCACGCTGGTGAGCGAGCCCGGCCTGGGCAGCACCTTCACCTTCACCATCACGGCGTGGGCCGCCGGGCAGGCCGGGGTGGCACCCGTCCAGCGGCGGCCGCTTCGCCGGCCCAACCAGGGCCTCCCCGGGACTGCCATCCTGGTGGTCGACGACGACCCCAGTGTCCGTCAGCTGATCTCGAGACACCTGGAGCAGGAAGGCTGGAAGACGGTGCAGGCGTCGAACGCGGCCGACGCGCTCCAGCTGGCGCGCGAGGCGCGCCCGATGCTGATCACGCTCGACATCATGATGCCGGATGCCTCCGGATGGTGGGTGCTCGAAAAGCTGAAGGAGGATCCGCAGACCGCCGGCATTCCGGTCCTGGTGGTCACCATCGTCGAGGATCAGCGGCTGGTGTTCGCGCTCGGTGCCTCGGACTACCTGGGCAAGCCCTACGACAAACGCGTGCTGATCGCCAAGATCCACCGTTTGCTGCCCTCCCTTGAGGGCAAGCGGGTGTTGGTCGTCGATGACGAGGCGAACGCTCGGTCGATGATCGGCAAGATTCTCCAGGAAGAGCATGCCGAGGTGGTGGGCGCGGCCAGCGGCGACGAGGCGATGGCGATGATCGCGATCTCACCGCCTGATCTCGTCCTGCTCGACCTGATGATGCCGGGCATGAGCGGCTTCGAGATGGTCGCGCGGCTGCGCGCCCAGCCTCGTGGGGCCAGCATCCCGATCATGATCGTCAGCGCCAAGCAGCTGACGCCGGAAGACATCCTCACCCTCAATGGACACGTCCAGCGATTCGTGACGAAGGGATCGATCGAACCGGAAGGCCTGACCAACGCGGTTCGTCAGCTGCTCGGTCAGAGTAAAACGCAAGGAGCCGCCGCATGAACCAACTGATTCTCGTGGTCGAAGACGACGCGATTATGCAAAAGATGGCGCTCAAGATCCTGCGCTCTCGCGGCTTCAGCTGCGAGCTCGCCGTTACCGGGCGGGAAGCGGTGGCGAAAGCGGGCGCCTTCCGCCCCGGCTTGATCCTCATGGACCTCTCGTTGCCGGAGATGAATGGCTGGGAAGCCACCCGGGCGCTCAAGGCGGACCCGGCGGTGGCCGGCATTCCGGTGGTCGCCGTCACCGCCCACGCGATGGTCGGGGACCGCGAAACGGCGATTGCGGCCGGGTGCGCCGAGTGCGTGACCAAGCCGTACGAACTCGAGGAATTGGTCAGCGTGGTCGAGCGCTACATCGGCCCGGCCCAGCGCGAGGCAAAGATCGCCTGAGCAACGTACGTCTGTGCGATGTCAAGAATCGTAAATAGCTGGGCGCGGCCAACGATCACGCTCGCCGTTCCACACCGGAGCTCGCTGACGTGACGATCGTGTAAAGCGCGCAAACCCAGGCGCCGCATCCGCGTTGCGCGACCCATGGCCAACCTTGTTCGCCGTTGGCGTGGGCCGCTTGTTGGCGGCGTCGCGATCTGGCTCCTGAGCTTCCCCCTATTCATGTGGCACCCCGCGGCCGCGAGCCACCCCGTGTATGCGGAAGGGGTTGCCGTTGCCATGGCTGACGCTGCGGACCACCGCCTGGTCCGGCAGCTGGAGCGGGACCGCGTGGTCGCGGCCCAGGCCGCGGCCGCACGAGCCGCCGCTGAGGCCCTGGCGGTGGCCGCGAGCCAGGCAGCGGCGGACGCCCCCACGGCGACCGCGGTCCTGCCTGCCCCTGCCGCCGCTCGTCCGGTCGCGGCAACCCCGGCCGTCCGCGCCAATACCATCGTCATCCCGCGGCTTGGCTTGGTCCAGCCCGTGGGGTGGTACACCGACTGCCTCGGACAGGCCGCCGTTCCGCACTGGGGCGCCTGGCGCTGGAGCTGCGCGGGGAGCAACAACATCTATGTCATGGCCCACAACCCTGGGACCTTTACCCCCATCCTCGGTCTGCGCGCCGGCGACATCGTCAAGTACGGCGACCCATCGGGTCGCATCCATACCTATCGCGTGAGCTACACCACCATCGTCAGCAACACGCAGATGTGGCCGCTGGGCGCCACGCCCGCATCCTCGTTGACGTTGCAAACGTGCTGGACCTGGGACGGCAGCCGGGACTTCATCGTCCGCGCGCTCGAGATCTAGAGCGGACTTCTAAACCGGCGCCCGTTCTTCGACCCGCTCGCGGTCCGGATCGAAGTAGAGGCGCGAGCGCGTGGTTGGATCCCGCGCAAAATAGACCAACTCCCAGGCATCGCCGCCGATCCCCTGCTGACTGTGGATGTCGCCGGGCACGTCCGGAAACCACGCGATCTCGCCAGTACCGAGCTCTTGGCTCTCGACTTGGCGCAGCCGGGCTCGCCCTGGCTGGGAGCCGTCGTCCTCGCGAGCCCAGAGAATGTGACGGTCGCGGCCGCGGATCACACAGAGCACACCCCACGAATTGTGGTTGTGGACCGGCGTGGGCGCATCCGACCGAAAACGACCCAGCATCAGCGTCGAACCACCGTTGCCGTGCCCGAGAATGGTGAAGCCGGCGCTGGAATTGTGAAGGGCGGCAAGCCTGGACGGATCGACCAGCTTCGGATCGGCAGCCAAGGGGCGCAGTAAGCTCCCTACCCGGCCGAACGCATCCGGGTTGGGCCCCTGTTCGGCCAACAGGTCCTCGGCCACGCGGAAGAATTGCTGGAGATCCGGCTCGGACGTCACGCCGCCATTATCAGGCAGCTTTCAGTTCGAGCAGATCCCGGCAGCGATCGAGCCAGCGAGTCAAGAGACGCTCTTCCTCCTGCAGCTCGGCCATCTTTCCAGGAAACTGGTCGATGTTGGCGTGCAGGAGATTGAAGCGGTCGCGGGTGAGCGGATCGACGCCGAAAATCTGCTTCAGCACCCTCGCGCGCTTGTGCTCGCGGCTCAGCTCGGCCATCTGCTCCTGAACTCGGTCGAGCTCTCCGCGCATGTCGGCGGCGATGTCGCGCAAGATCTCCATGTCGATTCGCTCTGGCTGTTCGACGATCATCGGCGCACCCCCAGCGTAAAGTCCGGCGATTTTCGGTCGGGAAAGAGGGCGGCGAGTGCCGGCGAGATCGCCACCTTTTTCGAATAAATCTTTGCCATCGCCTGCGGACGGATCCCGGTGGGGCTCAGCTTGCCCTGGATGCGGCCGTTGCCATCCACCCCCGTCTCCTCGAAGAGGAACACGTCCTGGAGCGTGATGGTGTCGCCTTCGCGGCCGATAACTTCGGTGATGTTCGTCATCCGGCGTGAACCGTCCCGGAGCCGCGACTGCTGGACGATCAGGTGGATCGCCGAGGCGATCTGCTCGCGGATCGCGCGCTGCGGCAGATCCACGCCCGACATCAACACCAGCGTCTCGAGCCGGGACAGCGTATCGCGCGGTGTGTTGGCATGGATGGTAGTCAGCGATCCATCGTGTCCGGTGTTCATCGCCTGCAGCATGTCGAGCGCCTCGCCACTCCGGCACTCGCCGATGACGATGCGGTCGGGCCGCATACGAAGTGCGTTCACGACCAGCTCGCGAATGCTGATCCGGCCGGTGCCGTCGATCCGCGCCGGCCTCGACTCGAGCCGGACCTTGTGGGGCTGACGGAGCTGCAGCTCGGCGGCGTCTTCGATGGTGACGACCCGCTCGTTGTCGGGAATGAAGGACGACAGGACGTTCAGAGTGGTGGTCTTGCCGGAGCCGGTGCCGCCGGCGACCAGGATGTTGAAGTGGGCTTTGACGCAGGCTTCCAGGAAGGCCGCGGCCTCCGCCGAGAGCGTTCCGAATTTGATCAGGTCCTCGACTGTATAGGGGTCCCGGGCGAACTTCCGGATCGTGAGTGAGGCGCCGTCGAGCGCGAGCGGGGCGATCACGGCATTGACCCGGGAGCCGTCCGGCAGCCGGCAGTCGACCATCGGCGAGTCATCGTCGATACGCCGGCCGACGAAGGCGGCGATGTCACGAATCACCCGGACCAGTTCGGCGTCGCTGGAGAAGCGCACATCGGCCAGCGTCAGCTGGCCCTTGCGCTCGACGTAGACCTGGTTGGGGCCGTTGACCATCACTTCGCTGATGGTGTCGTCAAGCAGGAGCGGCGTCAGCGGGCCGTAGTCGTGGCCTTCCAGCGTGAGGTCGAGCGCCTGAGCGGCGGAGTCGGGCGGCTCGGCGGTGGAGTCGAGCTCCGCGAGGTGCAACGTAACAGTCGATCCCACGGGCCCGAGAATACGGCCGCAAGCTTACGGCACACCTAATACAAAACCCACCGTCACACAGTCCTTTCAACGGTGCCTCGCCAGCTCCGGGGCGCCAGGGCGTGTCGCCACGTATCGGACCGGACAAGGAGTCGTTAACGACGTGTACGCCGGCTATACGGGTCGATGAAGCATTGGGCTTGGCGCCGTGCAACGCGATGAACCACCAGCGAGGGTTTGCCTCGTCGGACCTTGTATGCGGCTGTAAAGACCCCTCACCTTCGGCGCCGGAGCCAGGCCTCTCAGCCACCTCTAAGGCTTCTCCGCCGGAAGCCTCAGGTGCCGGCGCGACACTGACCCTGTCGAAATCGTCGGAAAACACTGGAGGTCTTAACAACATGATCGGCAAGATATTGGCAGGAATCGCGACGGCGGGAGTGATCGCGGGCGTGCTCGCCACCGGCGCAATGGCGGCACCGGCGGCCACGACAGCGGCGAGCCCGGCGAAGGCGCAGCGTCCGGCGGCAAAGGATGTGTTCGGTGGGACCGTCACCGCCATCACGGCGACGGAGCTGACCGTCAAGAACGCGAAGGCGGGCAGCAAGACGTTCCTGCGGACCGACGCCACCGTGGTGGTCAAGGGTCGCAACGAGAAGTCCAACTGGTCCGAGATCGAAATCAGTAGCCACGTCATGGTTCGCTACGAGGAACGCGACGGCAAGCTCTATGCCAAGCGCGTCCACATCGGCCGCGCGCACGTCGCCGGGAAAGTCGAGAGCGTCAACGGCAACGTGATCACGATTCGCACCCGCGACGGCAAGGATGTCAAGCTGACCGTCAACAACAGTACGAAGTATTTCGAGATCACCGGTAAGCACGAGCGGAAAGCTGGTTCGCTCAACGACATTCACGCTGGCATGCGGTTGATCGCCGCCGGTAGCTACGACGCCAGCCACAACTTCGACGCCGCGCTCGTCGCCTATCGCAACAAGTAGTCCCCCTCCTTTCTCCAAGAGCCCCGGCTTCTCCGCCAGGGCTCTTGCTGTTTGCATTGACTGATCGTCAACCGCCCGTGCCGAGATCAGCACGTATGGCGTCAATAATTGTCAGAAGCCTTCGACCCGCGTACTTCATGGCGAGAACGTAGGCAACAAAGTATGTCGCGAGGGTGGTGGCGAGGACTACCGGAAACGCGAGGCTCAGCATGAGGGCCTCAACGACAAGCGCCGCCAGTGCTGCCGTTAGCGCCATAGCTATGCAGAGGTACGTGAGCTCGCGACGGGACAGGACTCTTGGGGCTGGCGGAATGGGTCCTCCTTCAAGACGGGCCTTCAGGCGCACAAGTAATGCTCGGATCGAGTCCCGGTAGGCGCGTTGCAGATCCCGCCCAAAAAGCAGCATCCGGATCGGGCCCAACAGCCCTTTCAGGGCGAAGTCGAAATCCATCGTGACCCTGCTGCCATCTGATGACGGACCGATCGTCATCGTTGTCGTGCCAACGAGCCGCCCGAGTCGCTCGCGAACGACGATCTTTGAATTCGGCACAGTGGCTACGAGTTCGGCGCGTGCAGGCAGATCGGTTTTCGGTACCAGCGCCTCGCGGTCTTGTCGTTCCGTTAAAGCCTTGTAGACGTCTTCGTCCGAGGCTTTGATCATGATGCTTGATGTGACCTTCATCGTTCCCTCTGCGTTGCCGGCACTGCCTACGGGGCCAGCCGGTCGAGTCGCCAACCACCTCTGGCTTGCCGCGTGTAGCGGATGCGGTCGTGAAGACGGTTGTCGCGATGTATCCAGAACTCGATGGTTTGCGGAATAACTCGGTAACCACCCCAGTTCGGAGGCAGCGGCACTGGTGCGCCCTCGTACTTCGCAGCCAACGTCGAAACGGCCTCTTCGAGCGAAGCGCGACTCGGGATCACCTGACTCTGCGGCGACGCCAGGGCGCTGATCTGGCTGGCGAGTGGCCGGGCATGAAAGTAGGCCGTCGATTCGTCCGCCGACTGCTTGACCACCTCGCCCCTGATCCGCACCTGGCGGCCAAGCTTCGCCCAGTAGACGACCAGCGCCGCCTTCGGGTTCTCGGCCAGCTCGCGCCCTTTCTGGCTCTCGTAGTTGGTGAAGAACCCGAAGCCCCGCTCGTCGAAGCCGCGCAACAGCACCATCCGCGCCGAAGGCTCACCCAAGCGGGTGCTAGTGGCGATGGTCATCGCCTCGGGAAGGATCTCGCCGGCCGCGACCGCATCCTTGAACCAGGCGGCGAATTGCTTCAGCGGATCGGCATCGACGGTGTCTTCCGCGAGGCGCGGCGGCTCAGCTATGGAAGCAACCCGTGCGACCACGCGACGTTGCCCGCCTTGTCCAGCGGCGCATGCTGTCGCGCGATCACCCACACGCCGGCGGCTTCCAGTTGCGCCTGGGCCTCGCCCTCATCGAGGTCGGTGCTGGCGAGGAGATCCCAGCGCAGGGGCTTGATCGACCAGCCGAGCGCTTCCATCTTCTTGAGCAGCACCGAGAGCTTGCGTAACCGATACACCAGCGATTCCCCCAAGGCCAGCACCGACGCGCTCGCCGGCGCGGTCTCGGCGGTCGTGCCGTAACTCTCGTACAGGCGATCGATCCATTCCGGGACGTCGCCGTCGACGGTGCTGGCCAACTCGTCGCGAGGGGTACCAAAGAGGCAGAGCTTCAGCCGTGCCACCCTTCTATTATCCGGTTGCGATGTCTCCCAGCCCACCCTCCGGGCAACAGTTTGTCCTGACCTTCGGCGACCAGCGCGCGGTCGTCACCGAAGTCGGCGCGGGGCTACGCACCTACACCGTCGCCGACCGTGACGTCATCGACGGTTATGAAGAGGACGAGATGTGCAGCATCGGCCGCGGCCAGCTGCTCCTGCCATGGCCGAACCGGATAGAGGACGGCCGGTATGAATTCGGCGGCACAGTGTATCAAACGCCACTGACCGAGCCGGCCCGGCACAACGCGCTGCACGGGCTGATTCGCTGGGTCAACTGGCGCGCCATCGAGCACGCCGCGGAGGGCGTGCTGATGTCGCTGGTCCTCCATCCCCAGGAGGGCTACCCCTTTTTCCTCGAACTGCAGGCCGAGTATCGCCTGTCGGCCGCTGGCCTGACAGTCCGGACCACCGCGACCAACATTGGGACGCACGCCGCGCCGTACGGGGCGGGCCACCATCCATACCTCACCATCGGCACCTTGATCGACGAGGCGCTGCTGAAGCTGCCGGCATTGATGCGGCTCGAAGTCACTGACCGCCTGATTCCTACCGGCCGGCTGCTGCCGACCAAGGGAACCGCATACGACTTCCTCGAATTGCGGGCGATCGGCTCGTTGCGTATGGATACCGCCTTCGCCAACCTGGTACCCGACAGTGATGGCATGATCCGCGTCCGCCTCCGGGCTCCTGGGGGCGACCCTGCCTGGACCCTCTGGATGGAGCCGGTGTACCGGTTCCTGATGGTGTACACACCGGATGCGATCCCGCAGGCGTCTCGGCGGCGGCGCAGCATCGCCATCGAACCGATGACCTGCGCGCCCAACGCCTTCCGCAGCGGCGACGGCCTGATCGTGCTCCAGCCCGGTCAGAGCACGAGCGCGACCTGGGGAATTTTGCGGTAATTTAGGCGGCCCCCGATATTTGCACAGCTTTGGGCGCGCCTGCCAATATCAGGTCAGGGCATCACGCTTCGGCCATGGCCGTCTGGAGGGAAAGCTGCTGGTGTACGGGAAGATTTACGTCCCCCTCGATAATTCGGACCATTCCAACGCCGCCATCGAGGTGGCCGTCCGGCTTGCCGGGGCCACCAACGCCAGCCTTGTCGGGAGCCACGTCTACGCCGCGCGCATGCACGACGTGCGCTTCAAGCAGATGGAATACACACTCCCCGATGAATACCAGCAAGAGCAGGAACTGGAACGGCAACGCAAGATCCATGACTCGCTGATCACGCGTGGGCTGCAGCTGATCTCGGACTCTTACTGCGACGTCATGAAAGTTGCGTGCGACCGAGCGGGGCTGCCGTTCGAGTACAAGACCTTCGATGGCAAGAACTGGGAGTGCCTGGTCGACGACATCGCCGAGTCCGATTACGACCTGGTGATCATGGGCGCGCTGGGTATGGGCGCCGTGAGGGACAGCATGGTCGGCAGCGTCACCGACCGGGTCCTGCGCCGGATCCGCGTCGCTTCGCTCGTCATCCGCGACACGCACCCATTCCGCGACGATGCTTCCGACCGGATCGTGGTTGCCATCGACGGCAGTCCGCAGTCATTTGCGGGGCTGCGCACCGCCATCGAGCTTGGTCGCGCTCTCGGCAAGAAGATCGAGGCCGTGTCGGTCTATGACCCCTACCTTCACTACGCCATGTTCAACGGGATCGTCGACGTCCTCTCGGCCGAGGCATCGAAGGTCTTCCGCTTCAAAGAGCAGGAGCAGCTACACGAGGAGATCATCGACACCGGCCTGGCAAAGATTTACGAATCGCATCTGCGCGTGGCCGAGTCGCTCGCACGCGACGAGGGCGTCGAGATCAAGACGACGCTGCTCGACGGCAAAGCCTTCAAGAAGGTCTTGCAGTATGTGCGCCAGGACCCGCCGTGGTTGCTCGTCATAGGACGGATCGGCGTGCACTCCGCAGCCGAGATGGACATGGGCAGCAACAGCGACAACCTCTTACGACTCGCGCCGGTGTCGGTGCTGTTGTCCAGCCGCACGTTCGTGCCGCCAATCGACGTCCAGGCCGAGGCGAGCGTCACGTGGACCGAGGAAGCCGAGGCGCGTATGGAAAAAGTCCCCGCCGCGTTTCGCGCTATCACCCGCACCGCCATCTGCCGCTACGCCATGGAGCGCGGGCACTCGATCATCAGCTCGTCCGTCATCGACCAGGCGGTGGCCGAGGTGATGCCCGAGCACGCGGCGCGCGCGATGGGCGTCGAGCCCGCGCAAGTCAAGGCGACGGCCGAGGCGCCAGCCGCCGGTGTCGAGACCTGGTTATGCCGGCGCTGCGGGCGGCCGTCCCGTGGCGGCCACCCCGACGCGTGCCCGGTCTGTGAGGGCACCAGCTTCCAGCGGGTGGACAAGGAGGCCATGATCGCCGCGGCGACGAAAGAAGGCGGCGTCGAAGAAGAGGAAGCCTTCGACGGCTTCAAGGTCAAGTGGACAGCGGAGGCGAAGGAGGTCCTCAACCGCGTTCCCAAGGGATACGAGCGGCGCCGCGTCAAGGCGCGCATCGAAAAGATCGCCAGGGTGCAGCGGCTTCCCAGCATCACCCGCGACTTTGCCGACGCCAACCTCGACGAGGCCTACGGCCCGGTGGCCGAAGTGGTCAGCGATACGCTGCCGCCCTCGAAGCCGGCCGGCGACACGCCGCTGATCTGGACCGACGAGGCCGTCCAGCGGATGGAGCGCGTGCCGGGCGGCTTCATGCGCATGATGGCGCGGACCAAGGTCGAAGAGTTCGCCCGGAAGATCCGGGCCGAGACCATCACGGGCGACGTTGCCGAGGGCGGCCTGGTGGACGCGCGGATGATGATGAACCAGGCGCTGAAAGGGCAATCACCTGAAATGGTCCAGGCGGCCATGCAGGCGCACGGCCACCATGCTGGGAACGGCGACGAGCCGCGCGAGCCGTCACCCGGCTGGACCGAGGACGGGGTCCGCCGCCTCAACGAGGTGGAGATCCGCGCCGAGGAGAAGTTCGAACCCAGTCGGGCGCGCGAACTGGCGCAGCACGCGGCCGAGTCGCGCGCGGCGCGCACCTCCGAGGCGATCAACGCCGCCTTCCTGGAGCGGCTCGGGATCAAGATCGGGTACGGGCACCCGCTCAGCCCCAAGACCTTCGAGCATTACTTCACCTGGTCTCCGGAGGCTGAGGCGCGGCTGGCGAACCTCCCCTCCTTCTGCCGCGAGCTGAGCCGCTGGCGCGTCGAGTGGACCGCGGCAAAGAAGGGGCTCGGTCCGGTGATCACGCCCGCAGCCATGGACGTGAAGTTCGAGATGTGGGGCGACGTCTCAGACGCCCTGCAGCAGAAAGGCCCGCAGATGCCCTGGGAGCCTGACGCGGAGATGCGGCTCGAGAACATGCCGCCGTTCGTCAAAGGCCAGGTGATGGCGGCGGTCGAGGGCAATGCCCAGGAGCTCGGAGAGAAGCGCGTGACGACAAAGGTGATGGACACCGTCATCCAGAAATGGATCGAGACCGGCGATTTCCATGAAGGCAAATACGGCTTCCGAGCCTAGTCTGCTCGCCGCCACCGGCCTGAGCCGCAGCTATCGCGGAGGCAAGGGCGTCTTCGACATCACGCTCAAGCTTGCCGCGGGCGAGGTGCTGGGCCTGATGGGCCCTAACGGCTCCGGCAAATCGACGCTGCTGCGGGTGCTCGCAACCGCCGCCACCGCGAGCGCCGGCCGGGTCAGCTGGTTTGGCAACCCGAACCCGCGGTCACCGTCGGTGCGACGCCGGCTGGGTGTGATGCTGGACCAGGCGGCGCATTTCGACAAGATGACCGGCTATCAAAACGCCTGGTTCTTCGCCCGCCAGTTCGGGCTGGCAGGCGAGCTCGCCCGCGACCGGCTCGATGAGCTCTTTCGATGGGCCGGTCTGTGGGAGGCCCGGGATCAGCTGGTCGGCGAGTACTCGCTGGGGATGCAGCGAAAGCTCAACCTGGTCGAGGCGCTGGTCCACCGGCCCTCCATCCTGCTCCTGGACGAGCCCACCCTCGCGCTCGATTACCGCGCCGAGCTCGACCTGATCGAACGGCTCCAGCTGCTCAGCCTCACCGGCACCGCCGTGCTGCTGGCGACCAACGACGTGCACCTCGCCGAGCGGATCTGCGACCGCGTGATCTTTCTGCACCAGGGCCGGGCGATCCGGGAGGGGCACGTGCCCGAGCTCTTGACCGAGCTGGCAGGCTCGAAAGAGGTCCAGCTGCAAATGAACTCTCCGATCCCCCTTGACACCCTTCGATCCCTACCCGCGGTCGAGGCCGCGAACGTCGACGGCGATACGGTGCACATCGTCCTGGCGCGCGGCGCCAATCCGGCGCAGGTGCTGGCGGTGCTGAACGGCACCGCCGACCTGGTCAGCAACATGCGGGTTCGCCGGCCGAACCTGGGCGACCTCTTCCTGAAGCTGACCGGCGAGGCGCTCCCGGTGACCCACGGATGACACGCGCGCCTTTCCACACCGGGGCGCGCTGATGATGGTGCTCGCGGGCACGATCTGGCAGCGCGAGCTGGTCGAATTCGCCCAACGCCGGCGGGCTTTGATCATCAAGCTCGCTTTTCCGCTGCTGGTTGGCATCCCGCTGGTGACCGCAGCGCCACCGTTCTACGCCGCCCTGAGCCTGACGATGCTGATCGCCATCATTGGAACGGTCGGGGCGGGCGCCGTCCTGACGCGCGAGCGCCACTCCGGCCTGACCTTGCGCTATCGGACATTGCCCGTCACTCCGGGGCGGCTGCTGATCGAGCGGCTCTCGACCAGCGCCTCGATCGATCTCCTCCAGGTCACGCCGGTACTGGTCTTGATCGCGCTGCGTCACCCGTCCCGGTTCGAATGGTGGCCGGCGCTGCTCCTGAGCACCGCCGCTGTACTGCTTCTTGGCAATCTAATGGGCGCGGTCGCCAGCAAGCTCTCCGATTCCCCGGGGGAGGTGATGCTCTACGTCTTCATTCCTCTCCTGCCCCTGCTCTACCTGTCGGGCGTCTTCACGCCCCTCTCCCAGCCGGTCCTGCTTGTAATCTCTCGGCTGCTGCCCTTCAGCTACCTGCACGAGTCGTTACTCGGCGCGCTGAGCGGCCAGCCGAACTTGCTCCCGTGGGAGACCCTGCTCGGTGGCTTCGGCTTCCTCGTGGGCGCCGCCGGCCTGACCGGTCGCCTGGGACGCCGCGTTACCGAGTCGGACTAAGACGCGGCGATGCTGACCCACATCGCCAGTACGTATTCACTCGACCAGCCCAGTATCCAGTTGCCCTTCATCACCAACCGGTGGGCGGTGGGCTTCTTCTTCCTCGTCCACATCATCTTCGGCTCGTTCACCATGGGCGCCCTCGTGCTCGGGCCGACCTTCGAATGGATCGGCCTGCGGCGCGAGGATCCGCGCTACGAGCGGTATGCCCGCGCGCTCGGCACCGTCAATCTCAAGATCTTCAGCCTCGGCGCCACGCTGGGCGGATTCGCCGTCATCGTGCTGACCGCGCTCTACCCGAGGTTCTTCGTCACCCTGATCACCCTCTTCTTCTGGCCGGCGGTGGTGGCGTTCACCATCTGGTTCCTGACGCTGGGCGGGATCCTGTTGTACAACCTACGGTGGGACCGCTTCCGCCTCCGCAAGGGCCTGCACATCCTGCTCGGCTACGCGACCGCTGCCACCGAGCACATCTTCCTCTTCATCATCGTCGCGCTCGACAGCTACCTCTTGACCCCGAGGTCAGGCCAGGGCGCGGCGGCCTTCTTCAACCCGTCGTTCTGGCCCGAGTTGGCCCATCGATTCGTCGGCAATCTCTCCTGGGCATCGTTCTTCATCGCCGCGGTCGCCGCCGTCTATGCCGCAACGAGCCGGCAGCCGGCTAACCGGGTCTACTTCCACTGGGCGGCGCGCACCAGCCTTGTGGTCGGGTTCGCGACGCTGGTGGTGCAAATCGTGCTCGGCGCCGTCTTCGTCGAGAGCATCAAGCAGGCCTCACCGGGAGCCTTTCACTATTCGATGCAGGGTCCGTTCGCGTGGCTCTGGTTGTTGCAGGCGACCTTCATCGCGATCCTGCTGGTCGGCAGCAACCTCTACTTCTGGCAATCGCGCGCGACGCCGGCGGCACCGGTCCTGACCGGCATCGTGGTGCTGGGCTCGCTGATCACGATGACACCCGCGGCGGTCTTTCCCAAAGACCTCTTCGCGCTGCGCTACGTAGCGCTGGCGATCGCGGTGCTGGTCAGCATTGTTCACTGGCTGATCTCGCGACCGCGACGTCACGCGATGGCTGCGGACCTGCGTCGGAGCAGCCAGTTGACGCTCGCCGTCACCGGCGCCAGCGCGTTGCTGCTCTTCCTCTTGATGGGCGTCATCCGCACCACCGCGCGCAGCGACTACACGATCTACGGCGTGATGAAAGAGTCGGACAGCTACAGCATTTTCCAGTCCCCAAGCAAGGGCTACTACCCATGAGGAACTAATGGGTCCCCTCCAGACCTACTTCTACCTGGCCTTGATCAGCGTCGTCATGATCGGCCTCACCCTGCTGTTCATCGGCATCGCCGCCGTCGGCTTGCGGCGCTGGTTCCGCCAGGCGCACGGGCAAACGCCGCTGACCTTCTGGTTGGTGGGTGGGGCCATCACGGTAACCCTGCTATTCATCGTCCTTGGCACCGCCGGCGTGCTCTACGGGTTCATCCGCTATGGCGCGTGACTCTCGGCGGCTGAGCCGCCGGCAATTCGCCTTCCTTGGGACCCAGGCGGTCGGCGCCGTGGTCACCCTGCTGCTCGGCATCCCGATCGTTGGCTTCATCCTTTCGCCGCTCTTTCACCGCCAGCAAGTGGTGTGGCGCCAGGTCGGCGATATCAGCGGTGTGCCCGACCGGCAGCCGACCAAGTTCGAAGTGTCCTTTCCGCTCGACGAATGGACCAGCAGCAACGTCAACCTGGCGGTCTACGTGGTTAAGCTCAACAACGAGTACCTGGTCTTCTCCAACACGTGCACCCACATGCAGTGCCCGGTGCGATGGCAGTCGGACCTGGGACAGTTCCTCTGTCCCTGCCACGGTGGGCTCTACGACATCACCGGCAAAAACATCGGTGGTCCGCCGCCGAAGCCGCTGCCGCAGTACGTCCACCGGATCGACGGCACCACGCTCTTCATCCAGAACAGCTTCACGGAGTCGATCTGATGGGCAGGCTCGACGCGGTCTACGACTGGTTCGACGAGCGGACGGCGGTCCGCAGCCTGGTCCGCAAGGGCCTGTACGAGGCGGTGCCCAAGCGCGGCGCCTGGTTCTACACGCTGGGCAGCGCCACCCTGGTCCTCATCCTGCTGCAGCTCGTCACGGGCATCTTCCTCACGCTGGTGTACGTCCCGTCCGTCACCGAGGGTTGGGCCAGCCTGAACTACCTCAAGCAGCATGACGCCTTCGGCTCGATCGTCCGCGGCATCCACCTCTGGTCCGCGTACATCCTCCTGTTCGTGATCGGCCTGCACATGGTGCGGACCTTCTTTTCCGGCTCCTACAAGCGGCCGCGAGAGCTGAACTGGGTGACCGGTGTGGGCCTGTTCCTGCTGGTGCTGGTGATGGCGATCACCGGCGCCTTCCTCCCCTGGGACCAGGCGGCCTACTGGACGGCGGTGGTCGTTACCAACGTGCCCGCCTATACGCCCTTCATCGGCTCCTTCATCCGGGCCCTCTGGCGTGGTGGTGACTTCGTCGGACCAATCACCCTCAGCCGGACCTTCGGCATCCACGTCTGGCTGATCCCGGCGATCCTGTTCCCGTTGATCCTCGCGCACCTCGCCTTGCTCCGCAAGCACGGGGAGTTCGGATCCTATGTCAACTATCGTGGCGCCTATCGCAGCCGGGAGGGGGTCGATGTCCCGCCGGTGCCGCCACAACGCCCGATCGAGCCGCCGTATCCGGCGGTCCCCACCGATGAGCTCTGGGCCGCCCCGCTGGAGACCGAAGACTTCTTCCCATTCCAGACCTTCAAAGACGGGCTCGTTTCGGTGGTGCTCGTCATTGTCGTGTTCCTGCTCGCGGTGGCCATCGGCGCTCCGCTGGAACCCATTGCCGACCCATCGACCACCAGCTACACCCCGGTGCCCGAGTGGTTCTTCCTGCCGCTCGACGAGCTCCTCTTGCTTGTCCCGCAGCAACTGATTCCCCTGGCGCTCATCGTCCCGGCCGGCGGCGTCCTGCTGCTGCTCGCGCTCCCCTTCATCGATCGCGGCCCTGAGCGCAACCCATTCGAGCGGCCGGCGGTCATGGTGCCCGGCGGGTTTGCCGTGCTCTTCGTGATCATCCTGACCCTGCTCGGCTCCGGCCGGCTCTTCAACCTGTGAACGCACTGGCTCTGATCGCACCCCTTCTCGAGCGACTCGCCGGCGAGCTGCCCGCGACCGCGCCGCAGGGGCACAACATCGTCGGCGCCCAGATCGCGATCGGCAGCCTGTTCTCCATCCATATCCTGATCGCCGGGCTGGTCAGTGGGGCCGGTGAGCTCGGCCCGGCGATCGAGTTCCTCGGCTTCATGCGGCAGCGCCGCGGCTATGACCGGCTCGCCCACGGGCTGGGCCGCTTCATCACCTACTACTTCAGTTTCAGCTCGACGATCGCGATCCTGCTGATCACGGTGCTGCTCGTCGGTTTCTGGGGCCACTTCTGGACGACGATCGTGACCATCGCCTGGTGGCCGTTGTTCATCGAGGCCTGGACCTTCGTCTTACAGGTCAGCCTCGCCTACATTTGGTACTACACCTGGGATCCGCTGCGCGGCTTCAAGGGCCTGCACATGGCGATCGGCGGCCTGCTGGCGATCGCCTCCTTCTTGCAGGTCTACATGATCGACGTCGTCGCCAGCTACATGCTGACGCCGACCACCCCGCAGAACCCGATCCGTCTCGTCCTCAACGCGACCTCGTACCCCCTGACGGTTCATCGGACCGTGGGCAACCTCGCCTACATCGGGTTTGTCATCGGTGCCTTTTGCGCGATTCGGTTCGTACGCGCGAAGACCGTCCAGGACAAGGCTTTCTACGACTGGGCGGGCAGCTTCGGTTTGCTCTGGGGTATCTCGATGACACTGCTGCAACCGATCGTCGGCTACTCCTATGCCAAGGAGATCCAGCTCCATGCTTACGGCAGCTGGTACAAGATGATGTTGGGCACGCTGAGCCCGGTGTTCCTCTGGCAGATCACGCTGCTGGGGCTCATGTTCCTGACCGCGACCATCTATTTCGCTCGTCGGTTGCGGACCAACGGGGCGCGTGGCGCCGGACTGCTCAAAGTCATGGCGGTTGGGCTGGTGCTGACCACTCTGCTCGCCGCGCAGCCCTACCACCTCGGCTTCACCTATGCCGCGGTAGCAAGTGCCGGCCTCGACCGGCCGTTCTGGGAGGGGGGGTTGATCAACCCGCTGGGATCGATGATCCCCTGGAAGGTCCTTGCCCTGATGTCCTACACGCTGATCGCCATCGCGGCGGTGGTCTGGTATCTGCGCGGCCTGCCGGGCGTGGTCTGGGGCGCGGCACGCCGGGGCGAGCAGCGATTGCTGATGCTGATGGCGGTGCTGACCATCCTGATGATGGTGACCATGGGGTTCATCCGCGAGAACAGCCGGGCGCCCTTCCTGATCTCCGGCGAGATGACAATCCAGGGCCAGCAGAACGTTCAGCCCACTGTTTCCCCCTCCCCATCTGGGGGAGGGTAGGGTGGGGGCCTACATCGCGCAAGGCCCGACGGGAACCGACGACGTGCGCCCCTCGGCTTGATCGATATCGGGTTGAACCTCGGCGTCGGTCAGCGCGTAGGCCTGGCCCGGCGAGCTGGTGGAGGCCGCGAAGATGACGCCGATCACGTTGCCGTTGAGGTCGACCAGCGGCCCGCCTGAGTTCCCCGGCTCGACTTTCCCCTGGATGATCCAGATGCTGCGCACTACCAACTGCTGGCCATAGATGTCACGACCTTGAGCCCTTACTTCGCCGTTAACGACCGCGGCAGTCGCCTGCTCCGCACCGCCGCCAGGGTAGCCAATCGCCGCCCCCTGGGTGCCCTGGCCCGCGCCCGCCTCTGGTAGTGGGGCTAGCGCCAGCCGCGGCACATAGAGGATGGCGACATCGCGTTGCGAGTCAAAGAGCACCACCCGGGCGGCGAGGCCTGTCCGCATCGATGGACTCCGCACCGTTGTGCCCTGGGTTCCCGCGACCACGTGGGCATTGGTGAGCACCAACCCGGGACCGACCGGGAAGCCGCTGCCGAAGACGATGCCGCCGCAGCCGTATCCCTGGATCTTCAGCGTTTCGGACTCAGCGTTCCTGACGCCAGCGGTGTCGATCGAGGCGGGCAATGGTTGGGGGGACGGACCCAGCGGCTCCAGGCCGGAGAAGACCGGCGCGAAGTTGACGCCCGCGATGATGGCTTCGACACGAGCCAGAAAGCCCGGCGGCCGCGGCGCGATCCCGTCCAGCGCCCGTAGCACCGAGGAGCGCTGGATGGCGCTCGAGAGTTGGGGGCTGGGCAGACGTGCCAGGCTGAGCCCGAGGAACCAGGAGACCGAGAGTACCGCGAGGGCGGAGAAGATCGCCCCGGCCACGCTGTCGACGCGGCCGCTGTGCGGATGGGCGAGCAGCCGCAGGCGAATCGGCTCGCCCACCCAGTAGCCGACGCTGCTGCCGATGGCGCCCAGGACGATCAGGATCAGCACCGCGCCCAGCGACCGGACGCCCAAGCTGGTGATGTTGACGGCGTCCATCAACACCGGTGCTAGGGTGGCCCCGATCACCACCCCCAGGACGAGGCCGGCGTACTGGGCCAGCGAGAGCCAGAAGCCTCGGCGGTATCCACTGCTGACGGCGAAGACGACGGCGATCACGATGACGAGGTCGACAAGCGTGAAGCGCGTCACGCGTGCACTCGGAGGTTGCTCCGCGGTTTCCCGACGCAGATCAGGGCGTAGCCGTCGGCCAGCTCTTCGTTACTGATCAGCCAGGCTTCGGATTGGTCGATGATGCCGTCCACCTTCACCATGCAGGTCTTGCACCGGCCCTTGCGGCAGTCGTAGGCGAGCGCCAGCCCGGCTTTGAGCCCGGCGCCGAGGACCCCCTCGGTCTCGTCGACGGCCAGCGTCTTTCCGCTTCTGGTGAAGGTGACCTGGAACGAGCGCGTCACGAGTGACTCTTGATCGCATTGATGACGCGGAAGAGGTACTCGCCGGCGGCCAGCAACGCCACGATCACGCCGAAGACGATCAGGCGCGGCCGCAGCCAGCTCCGGTAGAAACCGCCGCGCCAGGCGGGACCGAGCAACAACGCGAGGACGACGGCGACCGCAGCGATCAACAGACCGAGACGAACCGCCGTCGACACCGGCCTAGTCTAGAGAACCTCGAGCGCCGTCTTACTCGAGGCCGATGACGTGCTTGAACTTGTCGAAAAAGCCCTTCTCGATGTGCTGCGGCTTGCCGCTGATACCGCCCAACTGGCGCAGCACCTGCTTCTGCTCCTCGGTCAGGTTGGTGGGAATCACGACCCGCACGTAGACAATCTGGTCGCCGCGGCGGCCCGAACGGACATGCGGAACGCCGCGCCCATTGATCCGGATGGTCTTCCCGTACTGGGTACCGGGCGCAATTTCGATCTTCTCCGGCCCGTCGACCGTGGGGATCTCCACCGTGTCGCCCAGCGCCGCCTGCGCCACGCTCAGCGGCAGCTCGTAGATCACGTCGGTGCCGTTGCGCTTCAGCACCGCGTGCGGCTTGACCTGGATGACGATGTAGAGGTCACCCGGGGCGCCATTGCGAGGGCCGACCTCACCCTCACCCGTGAGCCGGATCTGGGATCCGCTGTCGACGCCGGCGGGAATGTTGACCCGGACCTTCTTCTCGCCCGGCCGGTGACCGCTGCCGCCGCAGCTCTTGCAGGGTCGCTCGATCACTTTTCCCTCGCCGTTGCAGCGCGGGCAGCTGGCGACGTTGACGATCTGCCCGAAGATCGACTGCGTGGCGCGGCGGACCTGGCCGCTGCCGCGACACTGGGGGCAGGTCTGTGGCGAGGTGCCCGACTCCGCGCCGCTGCCGTGGCAGGCTTGACAGGCCTCCGCCCGGGGGATGGTCAGCTCGCGTTCGACGCCAAAGACGGCTTCCTCGAAGGCGAGGCGTAGGTCGAGCCGGAGATCAGCCCCGCGGCGTGGGCCGGTGCGGCCCCGGCCGGCCGCGGCCGCGCCGAAGAACATGTCGAAGATGTCGTTGATCCCGCCGAAGCCCGCCCCACCGAAGTCGAAGCCTGGCATCCCCTGCGCGGAATGGCCGAAGGTGTCATAGCGCTGACGCTTCGATTGGTCGCTCAGCACCTCGTAGGCTTCGTTGATCTCCTTGAAGCGCGCCTCGGCCTGCGGGTCGTTGGGATTGCGATCAGGATGAAATTGCAGCGCGAGCTTGCGATAGGCCCGCTTCAGTTCCTCGGCGCTGGCGGTCTTGCTTACGCCGAGCACCTCGTAGTAGTCGCGCTTGATCGCCATAAAGGTGTCTTAGGACTTTAACGCGCGGGGATGGGCAACCTTCACCAGGGTGGGTCTGAGCACGCGGTTGTGGAGCCGGTACCCGGGCTGCATCTCCTCGACGATCGTGCCTTCCTCGTGCTCATCGGTCTCCTCGCTGGCAATCGCCTCGTGCTGGGCCGGGTCGAACTTCTCGCCCACCGCAGGGATGGTCGACAGACCCTGGGCCTGGAGGACGTCATCGAACTGCCGGACCACCAGCTTGATGCCGTCGAACCAGTTGCGGTCGGTGCCCTCGGGTGCGTGCTCGAGCGCGCGCTGGAGATTATCTCGGAGCGGCAGCAGCTTGCGGAGCAGCTCCTCGTTCGCGAACTGGCTGCGATCGGTCAGGTCCTGGCGGGTGCGCCGCTTGTAGTTCTCGAAGTCGGCGGCGAGCCGCTGGTAACGGGCAAAGGTCGCCTGCGCCTCGTCGCGCGCCGCTTGCAGTTCCGGATCGACCGGCTGTTGGGCCTGGGCCGGCTCACTCTCTATCGCCGAGCTGGCCCTGGTGTCCGTCACGCCCGGGCGGCTTGGTTCGCCACCAGGGGAATCGGGGGGCTGGTGCTTCGATGACATGTCTGGCTTTTTACCCATTGCCCTGCCGGCCGAATCAGTTCCCGAGTGGTCCGAGGAGTTCGGAGGTCGCCTGGCTGACCAATCGGACCCGGGCCACGACCTGCCCGTAATGCATCCGGGTCGGCCCGATTACGCCGATCGTGCCCCGCACCCGCTCGTCCATCTTGTAGGTGGTCAGCACCAGGCTGCATTCCCTGAGCCCGCTGCTCGTGTTCTCACGTCCGATGATGATCTCGACGTCCTTGTCGAAGGCGACCTGCTGCAGGATGCCGGCGAGCTGAGCGCCCTGTTCCAGCAATTCCAGTAATTCTTCGAGCCGGTTGACCTCGACGAACTCCGGATGGCGCAGCAGGTTCCGCACCCCGTCATGCAGAACAACCGACTGGCGCTGCGCCTGGTGGGTGCTGATCGACTCGATCACGCGCTCGAGGATCTGGCGCTGCTCATCGCGATCGGGACCGAGCTGACTCAACCGGGACAGGAGCTCGTCGGCGGTTTGCCCCTTGACCTTGCGGTTGAGCATGGCGGCCATCCGGCTCAGGTCATCCTGGGAGGTGGCCCGATCGAGACGAATCACGGTCTGCTTGATGAGGTTGCCTTCCAGCACCAGGATGATCAGGACGGATTGCGATTCCAGCGAGACCAGGTCGATGTGCTTGATGCGCGCCTCGCTGGTCTCGGGAGCGGTGACGAGCGACACATTCTCGGTGATCTGGGCAAGCACCATCGCCGCCTTCTCCAGGATCCCCTCGACGCTGCGCGGGGCTGTTTCGAAGGCCTGCTTGACAGTCCGCCGCACGGTCGGCGAGGCGGCCTCGGGGTCCATCAGGAAATCGACGAAGTAGCGGTATCCCCGGTCGGTCGGGACCCGGCCGGCCGAAGTGTGCGGCTGCTGTAGGTAGCCGGTACCAACCAGGTCAGCCAGCTCGTTGCGAATGGTGGCGGACGAGAGCGCGATAAAGTACTTGGCCGCCAGCACCTGCGAGCCCACCGGCACCCCGGTCACGGTGTAGTCCGAGATCACGGCTTTCAGGATTTGCTGTTTGCGCTCGTCGAGGGGAGTGGCTTCCATATTGGCAGTCTCGATCCGCGAGTGCTAACTTGAATTGTACCGGCTATCCTCGGTGGGTGCCCACTTCCGTGCGCATCTACTCCGACTACGTCTGACCCTTCTGCTATATCGACTCGGTCGGGGTCGAACGCCTGGAGCGGGAATACGACGTCGAGATCGAATGGGTGCCCTTCGAGCTGCACCCCGAGATCCCGCCCGAAGGGCGGCCGCGCAACGAGGTCGTGCCGGCGGCGTACCTGGCCGGGGCCGAGGAGGGGGTGAATCGGCTGGCCGCTACCGTTGGCCTGGAGCTCAAACTGCACGAGCGGCTGATCAACTCCCGTCCCGCCCTGCAGGCCGCGGAATTCGCGCGGGAGCAGGGGCGCTTCGATCCCATGCACCACGCACTGCTCCGCACTTACTGGGACGAGGGTAGGGACGTGTCCGATATCGCCGTCCTCCGCGAGGTCGCCTCGAAGGCTGGTGTCGACGTCCCGGAAATGGAGGCAGCAATCGCGGCTGACCGATTCGGCGATTACCTCGACGCCCGGCGCGCCGAGGCCGAGGAGTTGGGCATCAACGGCATCCCAGCCCATGTCATCGCCGACCGCTACCTCGTGATGGGAGCCCAGCCGTATGACCTGTTTGAGCGCGTGATGGCCAAAGTCGGCGTGCCCAAACGGGCAGGCGATTCTTTTCCCTCCCCCCTTGCGGGGGAGGGTCAGGGTGGGGGGTGAGGCGTCCTATCCCGAAAACCGGCGCTGCATGACGGCGCGCACCAGCAGCCCCGCTCCAACAATGGCGACGCCGATGTACACGGTCCCAACAATGGGCGTGATGACCTCGTAGTGACATGACGGAGGCGAACAATCGGCGATGACTTTGAACAGAATGACCGCCCCAGCCAGTCCTGCGCCGAGCATGTAGGCGCCTGGCTGCTCCGGCCGGCTTCGGAACCGGGCGAGCAGTAAAACCAGAAAGATGACTGCCGTAGCGGCTGGAAGGGGCCCGGCCGCAAGCGACGCGTAGCCCAGCGCGGCACCGGCAAGAAGAAAAGCGACGGTGGTGAGAACGACTGGCCAGTTCACGCGCCCTGCTGAAAAAAGCCTAGCTCAGGAAAGCGGCGCCGACCTGGTTCGCGAGCTCGATGCCCCGTCGCGTGAGCCGGACGCCACCATCCTGTTCGGCCAGCAAGCCGGCCGCCACCAGCTGGGTCCGCTGCGTCGGGAAATCTCGCGCGGCGGTGGTGCCGTCCAGCAACCGCACACCGATCATGGCGGCTTCGCCGCTCGCACGCTCCGGCGACAGGGTTTCACTGCCGGCGACCGCATGCCCGGATCCGGCCGCCTGCTTGATGTAGGCGTGCGGGCCCTTGACGTTC
>VBHO01000039.1:0-1428 GCA_005882045.1 Chloroflexota bacterium
TCAAGATGAGTGAACATCTCACGGTTGAACCCGCGCTGACTGGGCGTTCGGGTACTGGATCACAACTCAAGCCTCAGTCGCCACGCCCCCGCCTGAGCCTGGTTGCCAGAGTAGTGCATCCAGTTTCGAGCGATCTGGCAACGCCTCTCGATGCGGCATCGGTCGACGATGTCATCGAGTTGCCTGACTCTGATGTCGACAATGCAGACGACGACGATACCAATGGCGGTGGCGAAACCGCGGCGTCAGCGCCCGTATACCTGGGTGGGCCGCAGGTCATCGCCTTCTTCTCGACCAAGGGCGGCACGGGCCGCACGACGCTTGCCACCGAGGTGGCCGCACTCCTCGCGATGAAGGGTCGCTATCGAGAATCTCCGACGAGTCCGTCCCAACCGTTACGCGTCGCCCTTATCGATTTCGACCTGGGCTCGGCCAATATCTCGGCTCGACTTGGCATTGCCCAACCGACGATGCTCGACTATCTCTGCGATCTCACCCTTCCTCACCCGGATCCACGCGACTTCGTTATTCGACATCCGGCAACGAGCCTCGACGTCATGCTTGGTCCATCCAAATGCTTGTCCGGCGACCGCGCCGAACTCTTGGGCGTCGCACAGGCGGCCCATATCCTGACGACGTTCAAGTCCGCCGGCTACCAGTTCCTCATCCTCGACATCTCAGCCACCCTCGGCGATCTTGAGACCTACCTGCTCGAGACCGCGACGCGGATCTATTGCGTGGTCACGCCGACGGCCGGATCCGTGCAATCGCTCTATCGCGGGGTCGAGGCCCTTCGCCGAATCGGTCTCGGCCCAAAGCTCGGTTACGTCGCCAACAAGATGCGCGACGGGTTCAACTTGGCCGAGCCTATGGGCGATCTGAACGGGTCGCTCGTCGCACGGATTCCGTACGATTCTGCCTTCGACACGGCTGAGAACCGACACGAGCCCCTTGTAGTACACGGCAATGGTCCGTCGATCGATGCGCTATCCGTGCTGGCGGCATCGATTTACCCCGCCCTTAAACTGCCGGCGCCGTCACGATCCAGTTTGTCGCCGTTCGTCTGGTTCTCGAAGCGCCGCCGTGCTGGCTGAAAATATCTCGACCGCGGGACCACCGACGCCAGACGAACTCCGCCATTTCGTGCGGGCGCAGCTTGCGCTCCAGGTCGACCCCGAAATTCTCGATCCGTTCTCCGTCAACCCTCAGCGGGAGACGATCCTCAGGGATCGGATTCGTGACGCTGTAACACAGCGTCATCTCGCCGCGACCCCGCTCGTGGTCGACAGCCTCTTCGACCAGTTGGTAGGGCTTGGACCACTGCAGTCGCTAATGGCCGACCCCGAAATCACGGACATCCTCGTCAATCGCTTCGATGAGATCTACATCGAGCGGCGAGGCCGGCTGGAGTTCGCCCACACGGCTTTC
>VBHO01000039.1:1449-9970 GCA_005882045.1 Chloroflexota bacterium
TCGTGAGATCAACCTCGACAAGCCACTGGTGGACGCCCGGATGGTCGACGGGAGCCGCGCCAACGCTGTGTTCGCACCTGTTGGTGGCCCCACCCTGTGCATTCGAAAGTTCAATCGGGTTCGCCTCGCCCTCCTGCCCGACGAGCACGACCCCAACCAGCCAAGCTGGGTCAGCAGCGGCGGGATGTCGGCCCAGATGGGGGCCTTTCTCGAGGCGATGGCGGTCGCCAGGGCAAACATCTTGATCGCCGGGGCCACCGGTTCAGGGAAGAGCACCCTGCTCCGCTCCGTCGTCAGCGCCTTTCCAGACGACGAGCGCGTGATCACCATCGAGGACACCGCCGAACTCGAGCTCGATAACCCGCATTGGGTCAAATTGGAATGTGTCCATTCAAGGGAGCTCGCCGGCAAGACAGCCCAAGACCGCCGGTTGGACGTCGCCGACCTGGTGCAGAACGCGCTTCGCATGCGTCCGGACCGTCTGATCATCGGCGAGATCCGACACAGTAAAGAGGCGTACTACGTCCTCGAGGCTCTGAATACAGGACACGATGGCTCAGCTACCACGATCCATGCCAGCAGCTGCGTCGACGCCCTTGGCCGGCTCGAACTGTTGATCAGTCGCGATTTCGCACAGCTCAGCCCGGTTGAGATCCGACGCTACATCGGACGCGTCTTTGATCTGGTCGTCTTCGTGAGCCGGCTTCGGGACGGACGCCGCTGCGTCCAGGAGATCGCCGAGTTACGCGAGGCTGATGAGAGCGGCCGATACGAGTTGTGCCCTGTGTTCAAGACCGAGCTCGTCGTCGGGCAGATGGGAATGGAGGTCGAGTTCACGAGCGTTGCGGAGTATCGACCTGGGCTCAGGCTGCTTCGCAAGCTCGAACTCCAGGGTATGCGATGGATTTCGTAGCGGCCGGCTGCTTATCCGTCGCCATCCTCAGTCTCGGATTAGCCATCCAACGCCGGGGGCGACACGGCCGGTCGAGCCAGCTGATCGAGCGACTGTCCAGCCATTACCAGCGGCAGCTAGCCGCCGCCCGGATCGCGGGCAACCCGGGCTCATACGTCGCCCTGGCCGTCATCGCTCCGGTGGCCTTGTTTGCCATCGGCTGGCAGCAGTCGCCGGTCCTTGGAATTTTTGGTGCTGGGGCTGGCCTTGTGATGCCACGGCTCTACCTCGCATGGCTCGTTCATTCGCAGGCACGCCGCAGCGAGGCCGCGGCACCGGCACAGTTGCAAGCGATTGTCGCGGGGTTGACAGCCGGGAATACATATCTCGACGCGCTGCGGCAGGCGCGCCGCGCTTGCAACGATCCATGGATCAGCGAGGACCTCGATTTCGTCATTCAACGTTTCATCCTCAACGTTCCTCTCGGCGACAGTCTTCGCGAGGTTCGTGCCCATACCACGACGCGAAACCTCGGACTGATCTGGGAAACCCTGAGCCTCTGCGACGCCAACCACCTGCCGACACAGGCGGCCCGAACGCTCCTTGTCGAGTTGTCGTCGGCCGTCCAATTCAACGTTCAATTGGCGAACGAGGTTCGGGCGCGGTCGGCCGGCCAACGCGCGCAGATTTGGCTGCTCGCCGTCATCGTCCCCGGTATGTATCTCTATCTCCGGCTGGTCAACCCGCAACTGTTGAGCGTGCTCGATGAAACCATGCTCGGTCGCTTCGTTCTGTTTCCGCTGGCGGCGGCGCTCGAGGTGGCCGGCATCGCCCTCAGCTTGCGGATCGCCCGGTTCGAGGCATGACGCTCGGGGCTCTGTGCGCGGCGCTCGCCTGCTTCGCTGGATTGCAGGCCGTTCTCGGTGGGACTCGACCGACCCAACCGTCCGCCGGCAAGCTGATCCGAGCCACAACGCTCTCTCCGGTCGAGTGGCGGCTGCACCAGCAGCGGCACGAAGGTTGGTACAAACGCTGGGTCCGTCCGATCGCGTTGCTCTGGGGAGACCGGCTCCATCTTCGCCCATCGCGCATAGATCCCCTCTACCTGATTCAAGCCGGCCTCGAGCCGGATCAGCTTGACGGGGTCGAACTGCGGGCACTTCGCTTGATGAGCGCCGCTGCCGGCGCGCTGCTCGCCGGTTTGGTGGCGATCCTCTTCTCGGGTGCCTTCTTGCTAGTCCCACTTTTCGCCTGGGCTGGCTATGTGGCTCCGGCTCGCTACCTCGCCGGTCGTCGCCGGAGGCGGCAGGATGCCCTCCAGCGCGAGCTGCCGCAACTGATCAGTATCCTCCGAGCTTTCACGCTAGCCGGCGTGCCTCTCGAACGGAGTCTCCATATCCTTTCCGCCAATAGTCAGCCGGACTGCCTGCTACGGGGTGAAATTCAGCGAGCCCTGGGCCGCTATGGGCTGGGGTTGAGCATCGAACAGGCACTCGAGGAGGTCGGCTTAAGGACAGGCGTGGACGACGTCGCCATGTTCGTTGGCGCCGTCGCCCAGAGCAAGCGCATCGGTGGCGACCTGGACGCGACGCTGCGCGACCAGGAACTCATGGTTCGAATGAATCAGCGCAACCGAAGCACGGCTCAAGCAGCGGCCGTGGGTACCAAACTGCTTGGCGTTCTTGGAGGCATCTACCTTCCGGAGTTCGTGATCTTGATCGTGGTTCCGCTCTTCTGGGGCATCATGCAACGGGCGTTTGGATGAGGCGGCGTGTTTACGACCGAAACGATTTTGGGACTGGAGGGAAAACGTGAAGACCTTGAAGCATGGACAGTCGACTCTGGAATGGGTGATAGGGGCGGCGATCATCCTCGGAACCCTCGTCGTCGGCATCATGGCCTGGAACAACGGCCTTGTTGCCAAGATCGGTCAGATGGTTCAGCGGCTGACCCAGACGTCATGACGAGGGGCCGCCACCAACCGCAGCGTGGACAGGAAACGCTCCAGGCGGTGCTGGCGGTGGCGTTCATCTTAGTACCGGTTCTCTTCGGCATCGTCGAACTTGGAGGCCTGATTCACATCTGGATCGGGGAGCAGGCGGCAGCAGCGATCGGAGCCCGTGTTGCCGGAGAGCGAGGTGAAGATGATGCCGTTGTGCGAGACCGCATTCGCACGGAGCTTGTCGCAGCCGGCGTCGATCCGAGTCATGTGCAGGTCAACGTCACGCCCGCATTTGTTCGCTGGGGACAGCCAATCACGGTGCAGGTGCTCAGCCACCGTCATCTGGCCATACCTTTTCTGTTCACTCAGGACCTGACCCTCGCGTCACGCTACGTCGGTCGGGGAGAGGTCAACCATTGATTCGGTCCCGCGGCCAGAGTGTCCTCTATGCCGTCTTGCTCATGCCGACCTTGATCCTGGTGTTCGCGCTTGCGGTCGATATAGCAAGCCTGCAGATGCAGAAGCTCCGCCTTCGATACGCCGTCGATCTGGCAACGGTGACCGCGACGACGGCGGTCGACGAGCGGTACTACAGTCAGACCGGCCGGCTTCAACTGGACCCGGCCCTCGCCACCTCGACAACGCGAGACTTTCTGATGCGCAATCTGACTGGCATGCCGGGTATTCCGGAGCCAGCGCAGGTAGCGGCCGCCGCCGATATCACCGTCGTAAATCAGATACCCGCGGCGGACCCGTACACGCGCGCACTGCTCGATCGGCCGGCGGTCTGCGCGCGCATTCGCGTCCCTTACCGATTCTTTCTCCTCGGATGGATAGGGCTGCGAGTCGTTGATGTAACGGTAGCCGCAAACGCCGAGATCCGGACATGAAACCCGCGGCGACTCTGGCGAAGGCCGCTGTCTCGCTCGGCTTGGCCCTCGCACTGGCAGCGAGCGGGGCTACCGATAGCCAGAGCCTGAATGGGACGGTTACAACCGTATCCATCACCTCGGTCTCGGGGTATGCCGGACACGCCTTCGTCTATGCGCAGGTCAGCGATTCGACCTTTGCCTTCCCTGCCCCGACCGGCACCGGTCACCAGTCCCCATTCTTTTCGGAGTGGGTCGCCCTACCGATCGCGAGTCCCACATGTCCCTGGATTTGGGCGGTCTATGTCTTTGATCGAGCAACCAACAGACAGATCAATACACCTCCTCCCAATGCCCCCCCGCCAAATTTCGGGACAACAACCGTCCTCTGCGCAAGCCCGACCGCGACCCCGGTCGCACAACCGCCGCAGGCGGATGCCGCTGCTCGCCTAGATCTCGACCTTCAGGTCACGGTGTCTCCGACCGTGGCAACGGCCGGCTCGACCAGCGTCGTTTCCGCTCTGCTCAGCAATGCCCTCACTCAGGATCTCAACCTCTATCTGAGCATGGCCATCGAGGACTGGTCCGTGACCAGCTGGTCGATCGATTTCGGTGATGGGCAGATGACGACGCAGAATGCCGCCGTGGGGACGTCGCTCCAGATCCCTCATGTCTATCAAGCCGCCGGAATCTACGATGTCCGTGTCGTAGCCTTCATTTCTGGCCACGCGCAGGCCGCGGTCTACGACCGCTATGGCACGGTTCGTCTGCTGCGTCGGCCGTTTTCGGTGGAGGTGGGCAATCATGCCATGGCCACCGCCAGCGCGCGGCCATCGCGCGGTTACCTGCCGCCGCGAGTTCTCGTTGGAGTCGTCCCCTTCCTTGGAATGGCGATCGGTACAACCTCAACCAGCGCCTTTCGTCATATCGATGCGCTCAGAGGAGCTCTGACCAGCCTATCCGTCCAGCTGCTGATCCTTCGTGAGGGTCAATTGACCGTTGACGGCGTGCCTCGCGGTTTCGGGCACTCATGGCTGACCGGCTGGCGGCTCGACGGGGCGCCCTCGGACGCGCCGCGTGGCGTTGGAACCGTCCCCGGCGGCGACCACAGCGCCGGCGAGCCGCTGCGATTGCAATGGAACACTCCAAATCACATCGTCGGCGGCCAACCCCGCGATTACCTGGTGCCGCTTACGCTTTTCATCGCGACACGCTTTCCCGACGGCCACGTCGCCTCGTATGCGATCGCTTCGAGCTTTTCCGTTTCCGTCAACTTTGCCGCTGAAAGCGGTTAGGAGGGGGCTATGCGTCGGGGTCTCTATCTCGCGCTCTTCGTCGTTCTCTCGGGAATCGCTGGCCTGTTTTACTACTCGCACACTCGGCAAGCCACCGCATTGGTCGCGAACCATGACTTGACCGTCGGAACCCGTATCCAGGATTCCGACATCGCGGTCCGGCAGGTCAATCCAGGGTCGGTCGGTGGCAGCGTTTTGAGGTCTGCCGATCAGGCCGTCGGCCAGATCGTCTCGTTTCCGATTCTCGAGGGGCAATTTGTGGACGCCCGCGAGGTGGCTCCGATGAAGAACGCCACTCTCCTCGGTTCCGGTCTTGACATTCCACCCGGATATCGCATTATCGGGATACCGATTGCGCCCGCGGCCGCCGTCGGCGGCGTGCTCAAACCGGGGGACCAAGTGGACGTGATGGCGATCCCCAATCCTTCGAGGCAGGTCAGCCCCGTAGATCCGCAGGCACCAGCGCCGGTCATGATCGGTAAGAACATCCTGGTGATCGGTATCCGGACCGAACAAGGCACCGAGGTCGACCAGGCCGACCATGGACTGAATATCAGTAGCAAGCCCGCGAGCGTCCTGCTGGCCATCCCCCAGACGGACGAGACGACATATGCCGCTGCCGTCCTCGCCGCATCATTCGTACTGGCTTTGAGCACCGACTGAGGCTCGCGTGGTTAAGCTGTTTCGACAGGCCGCCTTTGGCGAGGAGGTGTCGGACATCCAGGGCGGACTCATTCGACTCCGTGGCGGAGCGCCACGGGCCATCGTCGCGACCAGCTCTCTGAACTACCAGGGCCTTGCCCCCGAGCAACAATCGCGATCGGTTCAGGCCTTCCGTGACCTCCTACACGCGCAGAGTGGGCCGTTGCAGCTTTACCTGCGGATTCGCCGTGTACCCGCCGGAGATGCGCGCGAACCGGAGCGCGCTGGATTCACGGAGACGTCGGCCTATTACGGCGCATTGACTCGCAGCTTTATCAATGCCCACCTGCAGGACACCCCGGTTTACCAGCGGGAGATCTTCATCGTTCTTGGACCGGTTGATTCCGGCCGCCAGCTGCTACGGTCGTGGCTGTTTCGCTTTGATCGATCGCGCGATCAGCCATCAATCGTCGCCAGCGACCTCGGGACGCCTCTGCGCCAGCGTGCTGAGGCGCTGATCGAACAGCTCCGTCGAATCGGCCTCAGGGGTCAGCTGCTCAGCGACGATGCCTTGTCCAAGCTTCTCGCCGAACTCTACGGCCGCGGACGTCAGGATGGCGACACAGGACCCCAGCGTCAGGCTTTCGCCCACCGCGCCGATAACGTCGAGATCAACGGCCGCCACTATCTATCCTTCGTCGTCAACCGCTATCCAGGCGAGGAGGTGGAACCGGGCTGGCTTCTTCCGCTGCTGAGCTTCAAAGGAGAGCTGCACGTCAGTACGCACATCTTGCCGCTGGACACGGATCGGATGCTGACCTTGCTGCATCATCGGATTCGGGACCTACGGGCCGACGATCTGGCACACCTCGAATCAGGCGAGGTCGATGGGACGACTATGCGGACCCTCCCTGAGGCGCTCGCGGTTCACCAGGCGCTGGCGCGCAACGAAGAGAAGGCCTTCGCCGTCAGTTTCTATCTCACGATTGGCGCCGCCGATCCGGTTGAGCTCCGAAGTCAGGCCGAAGCTTTACGCGCGAGCTGCCGCCGCATGATGCTGCAAACGGTGCAGCCCTTCTTTGAAATGCGTCAGGGCCTGGTCTCTTCCTGGCCGCTCGGCATGGATGTGCTCGGCCGCGAACTTATTCTGCACACGAGCGCCGTCACCACGATGATGCCCTGGCTGCAGGAGGACCTGGCGGATGCGGACGGCCATTACTGGGGCTACAACAAAGAGACTGGGGGCCTCTGCATCTTCGATCCCTTCGACGAGGGTCGATTCAGCAATGCCAACATCGCGCTCCTGGCGCATTCCGGCGCCGGCAAGAGTTACGCGGCTGCATCCCTCGTGCTCAGCGGCTACACGCGAGGCATTGGCGGGATCGTACTCGATCCTGAGGCGGAATATGGCGGCATGATCCGCGCGCTGGGTGGCACGTACCTTCACCTAGCAGCCGGGTCGGGCCACGCCATCAACGCGTTGGACCCCCTCCTTTTCGGCGTCGACGCCGACGAGCCGAGCGATCAATTCAGTGACGTGCTCGACCTGATCGGTCTAATGTGCGGCAGGCTCGACGAGGTCGAGCGGGCGCAGATCGCGGCCGTTACGCGATCGGTGATCTCGAACAGCAAGCAGACACCGGTGCTCGGTGACATCTGGCATCAGCTTCAACTGACCGAGCCGGAGTCGCGAGCCAGCACCATCTTGCGTCGGTGGGTTACCGGCGAGCTCGGACAGCTCTTCAGCGCCCCCACGAACGTCGACCTAGGCGCCGCCATTGTTGGCTTCAATCTTCGTGACCTGAGTGAGGAACTGATTCCTCCCGCCTACCTACTGCTCGCCAACTGGCTGTGGGCGGCACTGCGGCGAGATCGTCGACCGCGGCACCTCCTCATCGACGAGGCCGGCCTCTTGCTCGAGCATGAAGCGATCCGTCGATTCCTGATCCGATTGGCTCGCCGGATCCGCAAGTACGGCGGCAGTTTGATCCTCGTGAGCCAGAATCCTGGCGACTTTTTCGAAACCAAAGACGGCGCGGTTCTGGCAACCAATCCCAGCATCCTCTTGCTCGGCTCGCAAAAGCATTCGGAGGCAGCCAAGCTGCAAAAAGCCTTCAACCTGACCGAGCCACAGGTCAACTATCTCGAGACGGCGCAGCGGGGTGATTTTCTGCTGGTTGCCGGGCCTAACCGCGTCCCCGTGCATGTGATGGCTCCGCCCTGGATGGACGAGCTGATCGTGAGGTCGCGCGGACACTGATCGGCGGTCATTGATTTTTGCGAGGGCAGGCAGTACATTAGCGGCTGACTTTGCGCTTACCGTCACCTTAGGGGGACGGGGCCGCGTGGCTGGGGACGCCACGCAAAGGGGAAAAGAGGGTGCAAGACCTCACCGAGCGTCGCAATGAGGAGGCCCGTGAAGTCCGTGATTTGCTCGCCGCCAAACTCAAGATGCACCCGATCTGGCTAGGTGGCCTCGATACCCAGGCGGCCCGCCACATCTACCTCTTCATCCAGGCGCTCGAGGGCCGCAAGCCGTTCGGACGGGTGCGGCGCCAGCGCGCCCCGAATTTGACGCTAGACTGACGGCGATCTGGACCTAAAGCCGCTCGCCGACCAGCAGGCCGGTACCTTCTCCATCTTCGCCGGCGATCGCCCACTGCTTGCGCATGCCACCTGCGCCGTCAAGCTCAACGGTGAGTGGCACCCGAGCACCACCGCACCGCTCCCGCACCAGGATGACTTCGCCCTCCACTGGCAGGCCGGGGCGGCGCTGGCCACCGCGCGGCTCATCCCCCACGAAGGTGGGGTGGTCATCGAATGCGAGCTCAACAACAACAGCAGCCTGCCGCTCACCTTCAACGGCTGGCGGCCCGTCGCC
>VBHO01000040.1 GCA_005882045.1 Chloroflexota bacterium
TGGACGGTGCTGATCGTCGGCGCTGGACTGCTCATGGCGTTACGCTCGGGCGCCGGTGAACTGGAGTACGACACGCCCATGGTCGAGCCGCTGGTCCTCCGTCAGACCGCCGGCGTCATGCCCCGGCGCGCCTGGGGATTTCGGCCGCCCGTCCACCATTCGCGGTATGACCCGGCTCCCTGGCAGGTGCAGCTACCGAAGTCCGGTGAGGACAGCCTGGACAACGTCGACCGGGCCACCGACATCAAGCGCGACCTGGGCAGCGAGCACCCACCGTGGGAGCGCCTCGACCGCCAGGGGTTGTAGCGCCTACTCGCCCAGCTCGCGACTGACCCGGTCGAGCACGTCGAGCATCCGCCGCGAGGTCGCGTGCAGGCTCTCCTGGAGCAAGGTCAGCGCGTGGTGCGCATCGGCAAGCGCGTCGGCTTCGCCCGTCAGGTCATCCGGCGTCTCGGCGAAGCGGGGCAACACGCCTTCGAAGAGCATCTGGAACCGCTGCTCGGCCAGCGCCAGGCAGGTGGCCAGCGTGACGATCTGGTCTTCGACTTGCGGGTCGAGGCTGCGAAGGGCACGCCAGGCCGGCTCCGGTACGGCACTATTGCCGGGTGACGAGGCCATCTCGAGCCTCATGCTAATGCGCGAATGATCGCCACGTCGGGCGACGGGACGCGCCTGCACTACATCGTCGAGGGAAGCGGGCCGCCACTGGTGCTGGTCGGCGGCAAGACCTCAAACATCGACGGCGCCTGGTGGCGCTACATTCCGGTTTTCGCCAGGCGGTTGAAGGTGATCGCCTTCGACAACCGCGGCGCGGGCGCATCAGACAAGCCGGACACGCCCTACGGCACGCAACTGATGGCGGAGGACGCGCTCGCAGTGTTGCGCGATGCCGGCGAGACGTCGGCGCACTGGTTCGGACTCTCGATGGGCGGCATGATTTTGCAGCAGCTCGCCCTCCGCCATCCCGACGCCGTTCGGAGCTTGATCCTGGGCGCGACCCACTGCGGCGGCGAGCACCCACCGACCGGCGGCGCCGGGAACGCGCCGGCGATCGCGGGTCCGTTGCGGCGCTTTGCCAATCTCTATGACACCAGCTTCATCGCCGAGCATCCCGACTGGGTCCAAGAAGACGCGAGCCATTTCGGCAAGATGCCGCTTCATGCCATCGTGCGCCAGGACCAGGCCGTCAAGCAGCACAATCTCTGTGGTCGGCTCGGCGAAATCCGCCAACCGGTGCTGATCCTTCACGGTCGCCAGGATCGGATGGTGCCCGTCGCCCGCGCAGAAGAGCTTCAACGCGGCCTACCGAACGCGCGGCTGCAGATCCTCCAGGGCGGCCACCAGGTCCACTCCGAGCAATTCGCGACGGTGCTGCCCCTGATCCTCGATTTCGTCGCCGAGGTCGAACGCCGCCGAACTTAGGCGGCTCGCCAGGTCACCAGCTCGCGGCTCACCTGCTTGTGCAGCCGGCCCTCGACCGCGAGCGACTGACAGTGCGCCAGCGTTTCCTGGAGCGCCAGCCGCTGCTGGAAGACGTTCCGCTGCATGATGCCCTGGAACAACCCGGCCGCCAGCTCCCACCCGGACTTCGGCCCATCGCCGGCGAGGCGGACCAGTGCCGCCTTGCGCGCCTCATGGTGCTCGATGATCTCCTTGATCCTGCCCCGATGATCGTAGAAGGGGTCGCCGTGAGCGGGCAGCACCGTTTCGACCTCGAGGCGGCGAATGTGCTCCAGCGAGGCCATGTAATCATCGAGGGGATCGGCACCGGATTGAGGGTGCAAGCCGATGTTCGGACTGATCTTCGGCAACAGGTGATCGCCGGAGAAGAGCACGCCGCGGGCGGGCCAGTAGAAGCAGCAGTGTCCTGGCGAATGGCCCGGCGTCCAGATGACTTCAACCTCACTGTCCTCGACCGGCAGCCGCTCCGCGCCTTCGAGCAGCGTATCGGGCTCAACCACCGAGACGAACTCCCGGGCCGCCATCGATGCGCTTTTGACGAACTCCGCCTCGGCCTCCGGCACGCCGTTCCGGCTCAGCCACTTGGCCACGTCGTGGACCAGATCTTCGGCGCGCGCGTAGCGCGGTTCCATCAGCGCGACTTCCAGCCGATGGATGACGAGCTCGGCGCCCGACCGTTCACGCAACTCGGCCGCGAGGCCGAAGTGATCCGGATGGATGTGGGTGATCAGGATCCGATTGATGCGCTCGACACGGACTTTCATCGCCGCGAGTTGCTGGTTCAAGACCTGACGCGATTCTTCCGTCCGCAAGCCGGTGTCGATCATCGTGTAAGCGTCGCCGTCGCGCAGCAAGAACACGTTGACGTGCTTGAGCTCGAACGGCATGGGGAGCTCCAGCCGAAAAATGCCAGGGGCAACTTCCATTGCCTGCAAACATTACCTGCTACGCCGGGTTTGCTCTGGGAAGTTACGCGGCGGTTTGGACTGGCTCGTCCGGACGGGACGGCACCGGCTTCTGACCCTGGTCCTTGGTGGGCAGCGGCAGGTGCACGGTGTCGGTCGCGATCAGGTCCAGGAAGGTGTCGACCACCCGCGGGTCGAAGTGGCTCCCGCGCCCAGTCTTGATCTCTTCCAGCGCCTTGTTCAGCCCCAGCGATGGCCGGTAGATCCGGTCGGCGACCATGGCCTCGAAGGCATCGGCGACCGCGATGATGCGCGAGCCGAGCGGGATCTCCTCGCCCTTGAGGCCCTTGGGATATCCCGTGCCGTCGAATTTCTCGTGGTGATGGCGAATCAGGGGCGCCACGTGGTGCAGACCCTCGACCGGACCGATGATGTCGGCGCCAATCTGCGGATGGCGACGCATCCAGGCCATCTCGTCTTCCGTAAGCGCCATCGATTGCCGGAGAATCCGGTCTGGGATTCCGATTTTGCCGACGTCATGGAGGATGGCCCCGAGGCGAACGGCGGCGGCCTCGTCACGGGAGAGCCCCATGCGCTCGGCACAGGCGCCCGCCAGTTTGGCCAACCGTTCGGAGTGGCCACGTGTGTAGCTGTCCTTGGCCTCGATGGCATTCGCCAACGCCATGTTGACTTCGGTCATCAGCTTGGCCTCGACGTCCCGCCGCGTCACGATTTCCTGGTGCGACGACACTGCTTGCGCCATCACGGAGCCGACGACGGCGACGACCACGAACAGGAAGAGGCGCTGCAGGATGATGATGCGCTCGTCCGAAACGGTGGCGAGGTAGGTCCCATTCTCCAGCGGCGCCACCGCGCCGGCGGTCAGGTAGAGCACCGCGACCAACAGCGCGCACAGAACCGACGCGGCCGCCCCGAATCGCAGCGCGGAGACCGTGATGACCAGGAAGAAGAGGACGGCAAACGGACTGGTGTACCCGCCCGAGGCGTACGTGATCATGGTCGCTACCAGCATGTCGACGCCGGTGGTCGCATAGCTGAAGGCCCTCCCGGGGCGTTTGTGCAGGAAGAGCAGCAACAGGGTCGTCAGGCAGACAACGCCCCAGGCGGCAAGGATGCCGTTGATCCGGCCCACGTCGTAGCCGGGTGCGGCATTGAGGTTGTTGAGGATGACGGCGAAGATCAGCAGCGTCCAGCGAAACAAACCGGTGAGCCGCTCATTGCTGAGATTGATCAGACTCTCGGCAGGATCCTGGGAGCGCTGGCGGGCCTTGCGCATGATATTGCGGGCGGCGGCCATTGCCGAAATTATCAGGCCGCTCTGTGACGGTAAGCGTTACAAACCGGTCTCGCCCGTGGCACGTGCTGGACGAGATTAAGGCGGGAGCTGGATCCCCAGGAAATCTGACAGCACCTGGCGGACGTCCTGATAACGGCGAAAGGAAGTGTCCGCCTCGGCCAGGGCCCTATCCACCGCGTCGTAGGCGTCCTTCAACGGCCCTACCAGCTCGGCGGTGTCGACCTCGGCTCGCTCGGCGTGGGCGGCGCGCAGCTGCTGGCTAATCGCCTGGATCGAGGCGCTGTAGGTCCGGGCAACCGCTTGCGCCGCCTGGAGGGCGGCCTGGAGGTCGTCCGCGGTCAGAGTCCGGCCAGCATATTTTTGCTTCAGGTCGGCCAGCTGGATCGCCACCGCATCGGCCCCCTCCCCCGCCCGGCTCATGTCGCCCCCGATCGCCGCCAGGTGGGTGCTCGCCGCCAGCTGACGGCCCGCCCGGGGGACCCCACCCACAAGGCGCAGCGCCGGGTCGGTGCTGGAGCGCGCATGGGCATCGTTGAAATGCCGCTCGGCGGCCTTGAGTTGGACGGCGGCGCGCTGGAGCTCAGCCGGATCGCCGGTGCCAGCGGCCGCCCTCATGCTCGCCTGGGCGGCGACCAGCGCCTGCCGGCCACTATCGAGGTCCTGGTAGACGGCGGCACCGGCCAGGGCGGTGTAGCCGCCGCCCGCGAGCAGCGCCAAGATGACGATCGCCGCGATCAGACCCAGGCGACGCATCACGAGGTATCTTGCCCGACGAACAAAAAGCGGGCGCCTCGGGCGCCCGCTCACTTCCGGCGAAGGCTTCGCTAAGCGCGAGCGCGGTTCCCCGTCAGGAGCCGCAACACCCACAAGAGAAGGACCGCCCCGATGAGCGCCACGATGAAGCTGAAGATGTACCCGCTGCCCGTGATGTGGAACAGGTTGGTCACGAGCCAGCCGCCGATGACACCGCCAATGATGCCGACGATGACATCGACAATAATGCCGTAACCGTGTCCGCTAACAAACCGCCCAGCCAGTGCCCCGGCAATACCGCCGACGATGATCACGCCAAGCCAGCCAATCCCTTCCATGCGTTCCTCCAAAATTTGAAATGACGACAATCCATTTGTACCTGTTTGCACCAAAGACGTCAATAGCGGTATAAGGATTGCGATCAGGCGACGGGTTTGTGAGTCAGCTGGCGAGGCGCTCGGCCAGGCTGGACGCCGTGCCGGGATCGGCGGACAGTCCGGCAAGAAGGTCCCGCTCGAGCACCCCGGTCACCCACGGATCGGGATAGACGCGGACGAAGAGCTCGGGGGTCGCCTGCGGTCCGGCCGCGATCGCCGTGGTCACCGCCACGATCCCTGGGGCTCCCGACGGACGGACATACAGCTTGGCCGGCAGAGCGGCGGAACCGCCGCCCATGCGGCGAACGGCTGCAAACGCCGAGCTGGCCGCGTCCCTGACCACGGCATGGGAGCCCTCCGCGACCACGACGTGAGGACGCACGCTCCGCATCACATCCGCGAAGACGTCCTGGAGGCTCGCAGCCATCAGCTCGCTCAGCTTGTAATCCAGCAGGATCAGATTGCCCGCGCCCAATTGGCGGGCGACCGCCGCCCGGTCGATGCCGGACCACTCGCGGGCGGCGGCACAGACCAGGGTTACCTCGGCACCCGCCGCGGCATAACGCGCGAACGTAGCTCCGCAAAGGTTGCTGGCCTTGCCTGGATCCGCCGCGAAGCCCAACAAGCGAAAGGGCACACCGGGTAATCGGTCGCGCTCGTCAATACTTTCTCTAGCTGGCGGCGCGGGCGCTGGAGAGCAGCCGGTCGTAGGCGTGCTTGAGCTGCGGATAGCGCAGGAAGATCAGGTGGGCGAACTCCTGGGTCAGGGCCCGCGGCGGCCGGATGAGCCGCATGCCGGCCTCGCTCAGCAACCGGTTTCCCTTCCGCCCGTTGCAGCGGCGGCACGCGATCACCTGGTTCTCCCAGCTGTTGGCCGCCCCGCCGCGCGAGGTGGGCACCACGTGGTCGACCGAAAGCTGCGACGAGGGCATCCCCTTGCCGCAGTACTGGCACATGCCATCGTCGCGCAGCAGCAGGTTGCGCCGGTTGGCCCGCAGCATCCGACGTGGGATCTGGATATTGGAGAGGAGCCGGACGATTACGACATCCGCACCAAAACAACGCCGTGCCATTGCTTGCTCGACCGCCTGCCGGGCCGCGTCGTCAATGAAGGTGACGCGCTGCTTGGTCAGCAGGACGACCAGCCGCCGCTTACTGATCACATTCAGCGGCTGAAGTGAGGCGTTTAGCAGTAGGACGAGTTCGAACGACCTCCTCTGTCGGGTATGGGCTCCACGAGCGCCATAAATATAACGGAGATCCGGGGAATCCTTAGCTGGCGGCCTTGACCCGGCGGTCGATCGGCACGTAGGCCACGTCCTTCTCCCCCAGGTACTCGGCGCGGGGCCGGATCAGCCGGTTGTCCGCGTACTGCTCGAGCACGTGCGCCGCCCAACCGGCGGTGCGGCTCACGGCGAAGACGGGCGTGAACATGTCGATCGGGATGCCCATCGTGAAGTAGCAGGACGCCGAGTAGAAGTCGACGTTGGCATAGAGGTGCTTCTGCTGCATCACCGCCTCTTCCAGCTTGCGAGAGATCTCGTACCAGCGGAGGTTACCGATGTGCTCGCCCAGCTCTTTCGACATCTGGCGGAGGTGGGTCGCACGCGGGTCCTCGGTCTTGTAGACCCGGTGCCCGAACCCGGAGATCTTCTGGTGGGCCTGGAGCTTCTCCGTGACATACGCCTCGACCCGCGACGGCTCACCGATCTTTTGCAGCATCTTCATCACCTGCTCGTTGGCCCCGCCGTGCAGCGGACCGGCCAGCGCACCAATCGCTGACACCATCGCCGAGTACATGTCGGCCAGCGTGGCCGCGGTCACCCGGGCGGCAAACGTGGACGCGTTCAGCTCGTGGTCGGCGTGGAGGATCAGAGCGAGGTCCATCGCGCGGATGAACAGCGGATCAGGTTCGGCGCCAAACATCATCCGCAAAAAGTTCTCGGCGTGGCTTCCATCGGGCTCGGGCTCGACCGGCGGGCGACCGCGACGGATCTGCTCGTAGGCGGCGACGATGGTCGCGGTTTGCGCCGTCACCCGCATCGCCTTCTCGACATTCGCCTCCCTCGAGGGGTCGTGCGCCTGCGGATCGTAGAAGGCCAGGGCGGACAACGCCGTCCGCAGCGCATCCATTGGGGTGGCGCTGCGCGGAAAATCCTTCATGATGGTGAGGATCTGGGTGGGCAGCGCGCGGTGAGAGGCGAGCTGGGCGCTGAACTCATACAAGGCCTCGCGCGTCGGCAAGGACCCGAACCACAGGAGATACGTGGTCTCTTCGAACGAGGAGTTACGGGCCAGGTCGTGGATGTCGATGCCGCGGTAGGTCAGCTTGCCCAGCGGACCGATGATGTCGCAGATCGTCGAGGTCGCCGCAACGACATCCTCGAGACCGCCCTTCGTCACCGGCATACGAGGCAAGTATAGGAACCCGTCTTCGCTGCGCGTTAGGCTGGCTGCGTGAGCTGGAAACTGGCGGCCAGGGATTCAGGAAAGGGTTATTACACGCTGCACACGCAGGAAATCGGGTCGGTGCCGGTACGCCTGTTCCTCACGCCCAACCTGCTCGACCAGGTCGAGGAGTCCATTTATCCCCAGATCGTGAATGCGGCCAGCTTTCCCGGCGTCAAGTTGGTGGCGATCACGCCCGACGTTCACCACGGCTACGGCGTGCCCATCGGCACCGTGCTCCTGACGGATGCTGAGACGGGCGCCGTGGCCATGGGTCCCGTCGGCTTCGACATTTGCTGCGGAATGATGAGCGCCTCGAGTGGCGTGCCGGTAAGCGCGGCGACGCCGGAGAATCGGCTGCGCTTCAATCGGGAGGTCACACGCCGAGTCGCACTTGGACCCGGCAAGATCAGCCGCACACGCCTCAAAAACCTGACGCAGAACCAGTTCGAGGCGATCATCCGTGGCGGCGCCGCTTACTATGCGCAGCACTATGGCGAGCGCGTGGACCGGACGCGGACTGAACGGGACCGCCTCCCCGTCGACGACTCCTGGCAGCCGCCGTGGGGCGGTCCTGGGCGACCGGAACGCGGCGTGCCGCAGCTCGGCACGCTGGGCGGCGGCAATCACTTCATCGAGCTGCAGGGCAACCTGGGGAGCGACACCCTCTACGTCCAGCTGCACTCCGGCAGCCGCGGCTTCGGCCATGGCCTGGCGACGAACTACTTCCACCTCGCGAAAGCGGAGAACCCAGCGATCAAGGCGCTCGACCTTGGCTACTTCACGCCCGAGTCGGCGCACTATCGCGACTATCTCAATGCCGTGGCGGCAGGCGGAAACTTCGCCATCGTGAACCGGCTCGCGATGTTCGAGCAGATCGCCGCTGCCTTTGAGGACGTGTTCGGCCAGCCGCTATCGCTCGTCTACGAGATCAGTCACAACCTGGTGCAGCGGGAGCACCATCCCGAGTTCGGCTGGGTCCACGTCCACCGTAAAGGCGCCACGCGTGCGTTCCCGGCCGGCTACGATGATCCGCAAGCCGGGCATCCGATCCTTATCCCGGGGAGTAACCGCGACTCGAGCTTCATCCTCCGGGCCGCGGAGCGGGCTCACGTCAGCGGCTACAGCGTCAACCATGGCTCCGGGCGCCGGATGTCACGCAATGCCGCCAAGAAAACCCTAAAACAAGACGTAGTCAATGCGGCATATCGAGAGGCGGGCATCATCGTGAACATCGATGGCATGGTCCCCCTCGACGAGTCGAGGGACGTCTACAAATCGTCGCGCGAGGTGGTCGAGGCGGTGACCCGCGCGGGCCTGGCAACGATCGAGCACGAGCTCGTGCCGCTGGCGTCGATCAAGGGAAATGAGTAAGTTAGGACGACAGCGACACCGTCTGCGTTTGCGATAGAAGACCGCCATCGCTGACGGTGATGCCGATCGAAAGCTCAGAGGTCTGAACCTCGAGCGCTCCCGATGAATCCGTGCCGGGCTGCACGAGTTGGAGAATCGATGTCGTCAGACTCGATCCGGCCTGGAGCCCCAGCTTCTCGTTGAAGCCGGAGGCGCGCCGGATATCCGGACAGATGATGAATGTGCCGCGGGTCGTCCGGGTCACCTTCGGCGGATCGAGGGTGAAAGTCCGAATCACGCGGTCGATGTGACCCGTGTTGAACTCGGTGTAGTACAAGTTATCGGCGTTATCGAGCGCGATTCCTTGTGGCTGCTGGATGCCGGTAATGACGCCGACCTGATGCCCCTGGCCGTCGAGCTCGTGGATGGCGTTGTCGCCGAGCGTGTTGACGAAGATGTGCCCGCCCCGACCGACGAGCACGTCATCGGGCGTCGGCAAGGTCGCGAAACGAAGCTTGGCAGGGGCAAGAACCCAGAGCGCGCCGCCCTCGTCGGCAACGAAGATGCGCCCCGACGAATCGATAGCGGCCCCCACCGGACGCACCATTCCGCTCGCGATCTGCGTTGCGGTCTTACCGTCGGGGCTCACACGCCACACGATGCCGTTTGGACTATCCGGCACGATCACGTTGTCCGCCGTCGGGGGGAGATTGCCCGTGGAATCCAGACCAGGGAGCACGGGGCCAATGCCATCGATGCCGTCGCGGCCGGTCCGATTCGGAAACG
>VBHO01000041.1 GCA_005882045.1 Chloroflexota bacterium
CGTGCGCATAGAAGAGGGGACCTCTGGAAACCGCAGTATTCGCCTTTAGGCGTTAGCAAGCAATCGGCCGGTGGCTGTCAACCTCACCGATGCCCGGCGTCGATGGCTCGCGGAGCTCTACCAGGCAAACTCGGCCGCTGTCTTCAACCAGTGCCGGCACCTGTTGGGGAGTCGTGAAGATGCGGCCGACGCGACGCAGGAGGTCTTCCTGCGCGCCGCAGCCTCACTGACCGAGGCTCCCGATAGCCCACAAGCTCGCGCCTGGCTAACGACGGTCACTCGGAACTACTGCATCGATTTGTTGCGTCGGCGCGAGCGATTCGGCTCTGCCTTGACCACGCTGGCCGCCACGGCGGGCTCAGCGGGGGATCCAGTCGAAACGGTTGAGGACCGCCAACTGCTCCAGGCGGTACTGCAGCAGATGGGCGTTCGCGAGCGACAGGCACTCTGGCGGTCCGCCGTCGAGGATCTTCCCCTGGGCGAGGTCGCGCGCTCCTTTGGCGTCAGCTACTTGGCGGCGGCTCAACTCCTGCATCGCGCTCGCCGGCGGGCCCTGGTCCTGGCGACTCGGCTGGCCGTCATTGTCGGCCTGGCTCAACTCCGCCAGCCTGCACGGCGATCGAACCTGGCTCTGCGGAGCCAGCAACTCGCTGCCGTTGTTGTCGTACCACTGGCGCTCGCGGTAATCGTGGTATCGAGCTCCCCTCAGCGGCTAATAGGCGTTGGAGCGACGTCGCCGCAGCGGACGGCCAGCGCCCAGAGCCTGGCAGCAACGCCCCGGAATCCTTCCCCACCTCCGCCCGAAACCGACACCTCACCGGTGCTCGCCACGGGTTCGGAGCCCGCCGCACAGCTGGCGGCCGTCAGCGCCGCCCAAACCGGAACGATCGTGCAACCCAGCGCCATGCCGCCTGCTCCTTCCGACCTCGATAAAGATCATGGGAAAGGGCGAGACCGCGACGATTCGATCCACAAGCATCGCGGCCATGGGCATGCGGGTGGCCAGAACAGACTCATCGCCGGCGGCAGCTAACCGGCCTGGAGGTTGCCGACCAGGATCGGTTTCGTGGTGGGCAGCTGCTGCTCTCCAGGCTCGATCGTGATGGCAAACTGCTGGAACTGGGATAGGTCACCTGAGAGCGGCGCGCCAATGTCGCCAGTGGGGCTGCTGCTGATGCCCTTATCGACCGGGACGCCGTCCTTGATCAACCACATCTCATAGACCTGGCCCGAGGTGAGCCGCGGCAGCCCGGTGGCCGCCACCACCGCCTGCTTGCGGTCCTTGAAATAGACGAGGCGCGCCTCTGCGCCGGGGGCTGCCGTTGCATCACCCAGGAAGGCATAGGTCACCTGCGTCTGTCCCGCGTGGCCCAACTGATACCCAATTAGTCCGCCAATGCCCAGGGCAAGAGCCACCACTGCGGCGACCGCGAACCGCGACGACCGAGCCGCCCAGGTGGAAAGCCGCGAAATCTGACGCCTCGGCGCAACCGTCGTCCCCCGCGCCCTCGGTGCGGCCGGCTGCGCCGGCGTCGCCTTCACCGCCTCGACGATGCGGGTACGCAGGTCGGGAGAGGGATCGCCGTCCTCGACCGTCAGCGGCAGCATGAGGGTCGTTCGGCGGAGCTCCCCCGCGATGGCGCGGTGCTCGGCACAAGTGCGCAGGTGCTCCTCGACCCGGTGCATCTCGTCCTCGGGCAGCGCCTCCAGCGCATAGGCGCCCAGCAGGTCTTCGGCTTCCGCGCAGCTCATCGCAGTCACGCCATTACTCCTCGCGCCGTCAGGAACGTCCGCATCTTCTCCAGGCCAATCCGCATCCGACTCTTCACCGTCCCGAGTGGTACGTGCATCCGGCTGGCAATCTCAACGTGGGTGTAGCCACCAAAGTACGCGAGTTCGAGCGTTCGCCGCTGCGGATCGGGCAGCTCGCCAAACCCTTCCTGGATCTGCTTGCGCTCGAGATCGAGGGCGACCGCCTCCCAGGCATCGGGCACCTGCGCGCGGGGCTCGGCATCCGCCAGATCGATCTCGCTGCGGATTCTCGTGCTTCCGCGAAGACGATCAATGGCCCGGTTGCGAACGATCGAGAATAGCCAGTTGCGCAGGCTGCCCCGGCTGGCGTCAAAACCGGCGGCATTGCGCCAAACGCTGACAAACGCGTCCTGGACCACATCCTCGGCGGCACCGCGCTCATTAAGGATGCGGAAGGCCAGCCCGTAGGCCAGCCGGCCGTACCGGTCGTAGAGCGATTCGATGGCCGTGGTTTCGCCACGCTTCAGTCGGGCCGCCATTTGGCTGTCCTGGTCTGTCGGTTCCCCACTCATCCCGATACCACTTATATACGGTTCCCCGGCGAGATTGGATCACGACCGCCGGCGCCAGCCGTTTCTCGCGCGGGACGAGTCTTGGCCTGATCCGGATGGCGACCTCGTCCGTAAGAGCCAGTAACAACCAAGGAGGGAGCCTATGGAGTGAGCCCGGGGCGCGTCGATCGTGACTCATGACAAGGAGGATCAACCATGCGAAAGCGCGTTGCGCTGGCCATCGCTGCCGCGGCAGCGACGGGCCTGATGGTGGCCCCGCTCACGGCGAGCGCTTCCAGCCACCGGGAGGCTCCCCTGATCGCGGAGGACCCGCTCGCCGACAACACCGACCTCTACGCATTCGTGGCGCCGGACGATTCGAACCGGACCGTCATCGTCGCCAACTATGTCCCCTTCGAGAATCCGGCCGGCGGCCCAAACTTCTACCGCTTCGGGGACGACGTCGCCTACCAGATTCACATCGACAACCGGGGTGACGCCCGGGACCATCTGGTCTTCACCTTCCAGTTTCAGACCGGGACGGTGGACGCGTCCACCTTCCTCTATAACACCGGTCCGATCAGCTTCGACAGCTCGACGAAGACCTACACCAACTGGAACCGGCCGCAGAGCTACAGCGTCACCATGACGAACACCGACACGGGCAGCAGTGCCGTGATCGGGAGCAACCTGCTCACGCCCCCGGATGTGGTGGGGGCCCGATCCACCGGCAGCGCCCAGAACTATCACATGCTGGCCAAGAAGGCGGAGTACACCCTGCCCAATGGGGTCAAGGTCTTCGCCGGCCAACGCGACGATCCCTTCTTCGCCAACCTCGGCGGCGTCTTCGACCTCCTCAACTTCTCGGGCGCGACGACGGGCGCGGAGGATTATCTCGCCGGTATCAACGTGCACAGCATCGTGCTGTCCGTCCCGAGCGGCATGCTGACGGGCGGCGGCGACCCGGTGATCGGGGTCTGGGCGACGGCCAGCCGCAAGGCGATGACGGTGCTCAATGGTAACGGCACCAAGACCGAGTCTGGCAACTGGGTGCAGGTGTCGCGGCTGGGGAACCCCCTGGTCAACGAGGTCGTGATTGGCCTCAACCAGAAGGACCTCTTCAACGCGTCCACACCGTCGGGCGACGGCCAGTTCTTGAGCCGGGTCACCGACCCGATTCTGGCGACCTATCTCAACGCCTTCTTCCCCGGCCTCGGCGGCGGCTCGGCGCCCGAGCACAACCGCAACGATCTGGTCACCGTCTTCCTGACGGGCATCCAGGGGCTCAACCAACCGGCGCATCTGACGGCACCGGGCGAGGAGCTTCGGCTCAACACCTCGATCCCGCCGAGCAGCCAGAACCCGAACGCGGTCAATCCGCTCGGCGTGCTCGGTGGCCAGCTGGACGGCTTCCCCAACGGGCGGCGGCTGGCTGACGACGTGGTGGACATCGAAGTCCAGGCAGTGCTCGGAATTCTGTGCCAGGCCGGTGGCCCCCTCGCGGGTCCGACTCCGTGCCGCGCGGGATCCGTGCCCGATGTCGGTGACGGCGTTCGCGCCAACGACGTTCCGTTCCAGGCCAGCTTCCCGTACGTAGCCGACCCGCACGGACCGTAACGATCGCTGAGGCGGGGCTCCGCGGAGCCCCGTCGCTCAACCCAAGGAGGGCCAATGCGACGCTCGATGCGACTGGCGGCTGTGGCGCTGGCAACCAGCGTGCTCGCGGCGTGCGGTAACCAAACCGCTACGCCCGGCGCGGGTCGGGTTCACCATGCAATCGCGCAGGGGACCAACGATGTCATCGCCAAGGCGCAGGCGAAACTCAAAACCCAACCGGACGATTGGCAGGCGGTCGACCTCCTGGCCGGCGCCTACCTCCAGAAGGTCCGCGAGGTGGGCGATCCATCCTATTACCCCAAGGTTGAGGCACTGTTGACCCGCGCCCTGGCACACGACGCCTCGGATGCCGAGGCGACCACGCTGATGGGGAGCCTGGCACTCGCCAGGCATCAGTTCACCGCCGCGCTCGACTGGGGCCGCAAGGCACACGCGCTGGAGCCCGCCTCATCGCGGGCGCTGGGCGTCATCGGCGACGCCGAGATTGAGCTCGGTCGCTATCCGCAGGCGGTCGCCACTTTTCAGCAAATGATTGATCTGCGCCCCGACCTCAGCTCCTACGCGCGCGTGTCGTATGCGCGGGAGCTGTACGGCGATGTTCCGGGAGCGATGGAGGCAATGCAGCAGGCGGTCGAGGCCGGCGGCCCGGTGCCGGAGAACAGCGCCTACACTCGTGTCCTCCTCGGCAATCTCTATTTCAATGCCGGCCGGACACGGGAGGCCGACGCCCAGTACCGCCGGGCGCTGTTTGACGATCCCGGATACCCCTACGCCCTCGCGGGGATCGCCCGCGTCGAGGCCGCGTCCGGCCGTTATCAGCCGGCCGTGGCGCATTACCGCCAGGCGGTCGACACCTATCCGCTACCCGACTTCGTCATCGCGCTCGGCGACGCGTACGCTGCGGCGGGCGACCAGCGGAAGGCGTCGGACACCTACGACCTGGCGGCAGCCGAACAGCAGCTCTACCGGGCCAACGGGGTCGACCTGGACGCCGAGCTCGCGCTTTTCGACGCGGATCACCATCGCGATCTTTCGACCGCCCTCACCGCGGCTCGCGCTGCGATGGCCGACCGGCCCAGCGTGCGGACCGCGGACATCCTCGCCTGGACGCTCTTCCAGGCCGGTGATGACCAGAATGCAGAGGCGGCGGCGCGCCAGGCGCTAGGACTCGGGACCCAGGATGCGACGATGTTTTTCCACCGCGGCATGATCGAGGCCCGGCTCGGCCAGGCGGCCGCTGCCATCGCGGACCTGCAGCAGGCGCTTCACATCAATCCCTACTTCTCGCTTCTCTGGGCCCCGGTCGCACGACAGACGCTGGCTTCTTTGGGGGCAAACGGATGAGGGCGCGCCGCGGACTCCTCGCGTTGCTCGGTTCCCTCGCTCTCTCCCTGATGGCTGCGGTACCGGCCTTCGCCCATCCCCTGGGCAACTTCACCATCAACCGATTCAGTCAGATCCAGCTCAACGGCAATCGGATCGACGTCCTTTACGTCGTCGACTACGCGGAGATCCCCGCCTTCCAGGAAAAGCAGCGCATCGCCGACGACCCGGGTTACCTCGCCCAGCGAGGTGGGCAGCTAGCACAGGGGCTCGTCCTAGAGGTCGGCGTGAAGCGTCTTTCCCTGGTGGTCGGCGACCAGTCGGTGGCCTTCGCGAGCGGCCAGGGTGGGTTGCAAACGATGCGACTCCAGGTCCTCCTCTCCACCACCCTGCCCACCGCCAGTACCCAATCGGCCGTCTATCGGGACACGAACTATTCGGGACGGCTCGGCTGGAAAGAGATCGTAGTGCAGCAGGCCGGGGGCGCACGATTGCTCAGGTCGACGGCGCCAAGCTCGAGCGTCAGCGAGGCGTTGCGCCGCTACCCCCAGGACATGCTGACCAGCCCGCTCGACGAGACCGAGGCACGCTTCACCTTTACGCCTTCCCTCCAGCTGGCGCCCTCGGCACGTTCTTCGCTCCCGCGCTCGGCGATGGTCAGCCCAAATTCTTCCCTCCACCTCGGCCCGCTCTCGGACCGCTTCGCGGCGCTGATCGCTCCTTCGCACGCGTCGTCATCACTGCTTGTGTTTTCGCTTTTGGCCGCGATCGCGCTCGGTGCGCTCCATGCGCTGTCGCCCGGACATGGCAAGGCGGTGATGGCCGCCTACCTCGTCGGCGCCCGTGGCACGGCGCGACACGCGGTGCAGCTGGGGCTCACCATCACCGCCACGCACACGGCGGGCGTCTTCGCGCTCGGGCTCGTAACCCTCTACGCCGCATCCATCGTGACGCCGGAGCGGATCTACCCGTGGGTGACACTGCTTTCCGGCTCCCTGATCGTCGCCATCGGTAGCGTGCTGCTGTTGTCCCGTGCGCGGACGGCATGGCACGGGGATGAACATCACGACCACGGCACGACGGACCATCAGCGCGCCCCACTCGGACGCCGCAGCTTGCTGGCGCTCGGCATCTCGAGCGGCATCGTTCCCTGCCCGTCGGCGCTTGTCGTCCTGCTCGCCGCCGTTTCGTTGCATCGCGTGCTCTTTGGCATCCTGCTGATCGTCGCGTTCAGCGCAGGCCTGGCCGTCGCGTTGACCGGCATCGGGCTGGCGCTCGCGGGCGGCCTTCCGTTGCTGTTACGGGCTCGAGGGCTCAAAAGCCGCCGAATCGTCGGGCGTTCGGCGCGACTCGTCCCCATCGCCAGTGCGCTCGTTGTGACCGTCGCGGGCCTCGGACTGACCCTCCAGGCTATTCCCGGAGTGAGGTGAGAAGGGTGAACTGGAGACATCTTGGGATCGTGGCGCTGGCGTTGTCGGTGTCAGCCTGCGGAATGCGCGCACCGGCCGCCGGCGAGCTGAGTGTCAACGGCCACGCGGTATCGCTGGCGCTCTACGACTCGCTCGTAAGGGCCGAGCAGCACCGGGCGGAACAGGTTGGGATCCGCGTCGATGCGACGTCCCGGGCCGGCCGCACCCGCCTGGCGAGCATGGAGACGTCGGTGATCCACGAGCTGGTGCGCGATGCCGTGGTCGAGCAGATGGCGCAGGCGCGCGGCATCCGGATTACTCCGGCGCAACTCGAGCAAAGGCTGGCGGCCGCGGAGCAGGCCTTCGGCGGCACGTCGGCTTTTGACCAGGCTCTGCAAAGCACCGACCTGAAAAAATCCGACTTCTCCGCCCTGCTTCGTTATCGGATGCTGGAAACGCAGCTCGCTCAGGTTAATGCCGGCGAGGTCAACCTGCAGATCGAGACCGCCGTCTCACGAGCGCGGGTCGTGGTCACCATCGGGCCATGCGCGAACGGTCGCCCCTACCCGGCCTGCCTGGCGACCTGACACCCGGGTGGTTAGAAATTAGTAAGGTACGCTCTGACGTAACCAAGCAGGAGGGTGAACATGTCGGACGCTCGTACCTTTGCCGCGGAGACCAGGCTGCTGTTTCGCGTCGCGCTCGCGATCTTCACGGTCACAGTCCTGATTGGCATCTTGAATGGGTTTCATTTCGTTCAACTCTCCCGTGCCGTGCTGTTGACCCATGTCCATGCCGGGACGCTGGGCTGGATTACGCTGGTCGCGACCGGCGCCGCTTTCTGGCTTTACGCGGATGGCGGATCGCGGCTCAAAGGCCATGCGCGCGGCGTTGCCATCGGCATGTCGGTGGCCGTACCCGTGTACGTGGCCGCTTTTCTAAGCGGCAACCTTGTGGCTCGCGCGATTTTCGGCGTCCCGGTGCTGCTGCTCATTGTTGGGATCGCCGTTTTCCTTATCCGGGGTAGCGGCGCGGGTCTGAGCGTACCGCGGCTGGGTGTATTGCTGGCTTTTGTGACCCTGATTATCGGTTCAACGCTTGGTGTCCTTGTGCAGATTCAGCTAGCAGCCAACCATACGTTCTTGCCGACCGGTGCCATCGGCGGACATGCCAGTGCGCAGGTCGGCGGCTACCTCGTACTCTTCGCGCTGTCGGCAATCGAGTGGCGGCTGCGCGGCGCCGACGATTTCGGGTGGGCGGGACGGATCCAGGTGCTGCTGCTGTTCATCGGCGGCCTGCTGCTGGCGGTTGGCGTGCTGTTCAACATCCAGCCGCTGCTGGGTACATTCATCCCGCTCGATCTGATTGCGCTCGCCATCTTTTTGATCCGAATCGGTCCTCGGATTGCGAGCGCCCGGTGGCTTGAGCCGGGAAGCACCCGCCACTACGCCATCGCCGTGCCCTGGGCCGTAGTCAATCTCCTGCTTACCGTCTGGTTCATTGCCCTCTTCATCGGGGCAAAAGGCGACTTCAGCAAGCTCAACACGGGCATCCTGACTGGCGCCGATCACGCGATTTTCCTCGGGGTGATGACCAACATGGCGTTTGGTCTGATGCATGACTTTGCCAAGGACCGACCGCAGGCATGGCCTTGGGCGGAGCAGGTTATCTTCTGGGTCTTGAACATTGCGCTCGCCGGTTTCGTGCTGTCGCTCATTACCCAGGCGCAGTGGGCTGAGAAATTCTTCACGCCCTTCCAGGGGCTCGCACTCCTGGTCGGGATCGTGGCCTTCAGCCTTCGCCTGAGCGGTGAGGCTGAGCGGCCGATGGGTGCCGCTCGGCAGGCGGCGACTGGCACCTGAGACTCTTGTGTTCAGGCTCGGGTAACCCAGCCGCCTCACCGAGCTGAAGGAACGTCCACCCTGATCGTGCTTGCCCTCGGAACCACAAGCACCGGCATTGGCGCAAGGCGGACGACACCCTGGCTGATATTGCGCGTCATCAAGCGGGTCAAGGTCCACTCCGGCGAGCGACCCACGATGATCAGATCCGCCTGGAAATCCACGGCGGCGCTTACGATGGCTTCCGGCACCCGGCCGGCGCGCGCCAGGCGCACGGCGCCTCGGCACGCGATGTTCCGGCGGCGCAGGTCGTAGGTCGACTCGTTGAGCAGCTCGGCCGCATCGCCCGGCGCCGGCTCATCCCACACGACGCCTCGGGCGTAGTGCCGTTCGCGCACGTGCAGCACCACCACCGCGGCCTGGGAAGCCACGGCCAGCTCAGCCGCCCGCGCCAACGTTGGCAGCCCACCGGACGATTCGCCGATGGCGATGAGGATGATCACTTGTGGGCGCCCCGCGCAGCCAACGCCTCCTCGTACTGCTCGAGCGACTCGTACTCCTCTGCCTCGCGCAACACGCGTTTTTGCGTCGCCTCCCAGTCGCGCGGGAGGTTGCCCACCAGCGGCAGCCGCTGCCGGCGACGGTGCAGCATGTAGAGCAGCACCGCAAGGATGATCCATCCTGGTCCGGCGATTCGGCCCACGTCGTGGGTGAGGATGACCTCGAAGAGGATGGTGGACACGCCGAGCATGCCGACGATGCCGAGGATCGTGCGACCGCCAACGTGGACCGGCACGTTAAGCGGCATCTTGTAGGGGCGGGGAGTGTAGGGATCGCGGAATCGGAGCACCATCAGCGAAGCGAAGACGAGCAGGTATCCGCTGGTAGCCCCGAAAGCGTAGAGATTGGTCAGCAGGTCGATCGCGGCATTGCTGCCCGGCCTTCCCGGCGTGAAAAACGCGAACAGCGTCTGAACGATCGCCACCCCGCTGAAGACGATGATGGTGCGCGTCGGCGTGCGGTAGGTCTTGTGCACGGCATTGAACCAGCGCGGGAGCAACTGGAACTGGCTCATGGAGTAGGTCAACCGCGAAGCGCTCACCACGCCCGAGTTTGCGGAGATGAAGACGATGAGCCCACCGATCAACGCGGTCAGCGGCGCCGCCACGATGCCGATCAGCGGAATGTGACCAGCGATCAACGCAACGGGGTCGCCCTCGTGTCCCCGGAATCCCTGTGCCGGGATCATTCCCATCGCAAGCACGGCGAAGGCCATGGCGAAGATCAGGACCGAAAGGATCAGGCCGATCGACGTTCGCGGGATGATCGTGGCCGGACGGCGCGTTTCCTGAGCGACCTGCGAGATCGACTCCAACCCGACGAAGGAGATGATCGCGAGCGACGACCCGAAGGCGAACTGCCCCAGGGTCGGCCGGTTGTGCAGGAATTGCTGCGCCACCAGGCCCGGTTGCCAGACCAGCACGAAACCTGCCACCACAATGATCGACTGACCAACGATCGCGACCACGCCGAGGATCTCATTGAACGCGGAGGAGACGCGGATGCCCCGAACGTTTAGCCAAATGAGCACCAGGATGCCCGCCAGGGTTTCGGCAAGCCAGAGCCACGCCAGGTGGATGGGTCCGATGATGATGGTGTAGTCGGCGATGTGATGACCGGCGGTGAGGTACGGAAGGAAGAAGTTGAAGTAGCCAAAGGAGATCACCATGAAGAGCGAGATGTCGATCGTGTAGTCGAGCAGGAGCGCGGCGCCGGCGATGAATCCCGCCAGGTCCCCTATACCGCGCAGCGTGTAGAACTGGCCGCCTCCCGCCACTGGGTACGCTGAGGCGAGTTCGGCGTAGCCCAGCCCGACGAGCGCGTACACCAACCCGGCGAAGAGGAACGCCAGTGGCGTGAAACCGAGCGCCGCCAGGGCCACAATACCCAGGGCGGTGTAGATGTCGGCGCCGACATCCGCATACCCCCACATATACGAACCCCAGACGCTGACGTCGCGCCGTAGCTCGCTCGGTGCAACGCCCGAATCCTGAGCCATGCTCTCGTGGCCAGCATGACCGCACGGCCGTCAACAACGCATAAACGCCGTCGCCCGGGGCGCCCGGAGCTGTGAGTGCGGGCCGGCACCAGCGCCAGCCCGCACCCCTGAGTCTTGTCTAGCGAGGCGCCATCTTGAGGAGCCCGAACGCTGCCCCCTGCGGGTCGCTGACGATCGCAAACCGCCCGCCCGGGAAGTCCATCGGCGCGACCGTCTCTTTCGCGCCAGCCTGCGTGGCGGTCTTGAACGACTTGTCGACGTCGTCGACGGCGAAATACACCAGCCAGTAGCTGGGCACCTGGGCCGGAACCATCGGCTGCATTTCCTGCCCGCCGGCGATGCTCTCGCCTCCGAGCTGGAACTCCGTATACGGAGGTGCATCCGGGCCCATCTCGCTGGTCTTCGGGGTCCAGCCGAAGACCTTCTGATAGAAGGGAATCGCCTTGTCGACTCCGCGTGAGCTGAGCTCGGCCCAACCGAAGGTGCTGGCTTCGCCCGTGGCCAAGGCGGCGTTCATGGCGCGTGGCTGCCACGCGGAAATGAACGCGCCGGTCGGATCCTGGAAGACGGCCATGCGGCCCTGATCTCCGACGTCGAAGGGCGGCGCGATGACCTTGCCACCGGCGGCCTGACCCTTTTTGGCCAGGTCGTCGGCATCATCGGTGCCGATATAGATCGACCATGCCGTCGGGGCTTCCGGTGACATCTTGGGTGCAATCCCCGCCACCCGTTTGTCACCAACATTCGCCATTCCATACCCGCCGTATTGCGGATCGGGATTGACCTCGATCTTCCAACCAAACAGCTTCGAGTAAAACTCGCGCGCCCCCGCGGCATCGGACGTCGACAGGTCGACCCACGCGGGCTTGTTGGCGACTGCAGTTTTGGCTTCTGC
>VBHO01000251.1 GCA_005882045.1 Chloroflexota bacterium
CATCGTCGGCGAGATCAAACGCTACTTCCGCGACAAGAGCTGGGCCGTCAAGGTGCCGCGACGGCTGCAGGAGACGATGCAGCGGGCGGACGTGGCGCAACAGCGCCTGCAGGGCACGCTCGGCCGTCAGCCCTCGGTCAATGAGATCGCCAAGGAGCTCGGGCTGGAACCAGAAGAGGTCCTGGAAGCGATGGAGGCGAGCCCGGCGCAGCGCACCATTCCCTTCGAATCGACCGGTCCCGCACCCCGGGACGATGACGGTTTGCAACTGACCGAGCGGCTGGGCCGCGAAGACGAAAACCTCGACAAGGTGGAGCTCCAGGATCTGCTCGACCAGGCGATGCGACATCTGACGCCACGCGAGCGCCGCATCATGTACCTGCGGTTTGTCGACGAGCTACCGCAGGCCGAGGTAGCAAAACGGCTCGGCATTTCCCAGATGCACGTCTCGCGGCTCCAGCGCGCGGCCGTCGAACACCTCAAGCGCGAGTTACCGGTCTCGAGTTAAAGACAAGGCCAGGTCTCGCCGCCGAAGCCGGACGGTGAGGGCGGTCACGAGGATGGCGAGGACGAGGCCCATCGCTACACCTTCATTAAGGCGGATTCGCGCACTGTTCGTCCCCATCTCGAACTCCGTGAGCAGCGTGGCCACGACGGCGATGAGTGGCAGCGAGGCCCCTATGAGCCGGCGCCCAATGGCCAGCGGATCGGCCTGTCCGAGCCACCAAATGACTCCGAAAACGTAAGCGTCGAGGAAATAGTATGGCCAGACGCTCTTCGCCAACAAGGGCAACGTCAGAGCCGTCAACGCCAGCAGGCCGTATATATCGGGCGATGAGAGTGTCAGGTTCTTGCGGGCGACGATCACGATCAGACTCAACAGCACGGCCAGCCCGAGCACGAAGATGACGTCGGCGCGCTGCGGGATCCACTCGTACGGTGTGCCGACCAGGAGCTGCCAGATCGATCCGCCGCCCACCGGGAGGCTGCCGCGATGCGTGACGAGTGAGTAGACCGTGTCCTTCGGATCGGCAAGGACGAACGGCAACAGTCCGAGCGCGACGACGAACGCCGCGCTCGCGGCCAACCAGGTCATGGCCCGCCTCCGGCCCCTTGCCAACAGCAACAGTCCAAGTGGGATCAGCGGCAGCCCGGCAAGGCTTCGCGTTAGCAACGCCAGCCCGAAGCTGATCCCCGCGCCTGTGGTCCTGCCGCTGGCGAGGATGCGCACGGCGACGAGCACCAACCACAGTTCCATCGGCTGCTCAACGTGTCCATAACCAAGGACGCCGATCAAAAGGGTCGGAGACAAGGCTAAGACGCCGTAAGCCAGCAGCCGTGAGATCCCCGCGAGGCTGGCACCCCGCAATCGATCGATGGCGAGAACCGCTTCCCGGGCCATCAACAGGGTAAAGATCGAAAACGCGGCTAGGACCAGCGCGCGCAGCAGCCGGTTGTCGTCCCAACCGAGCCAGGACGCAATCGCGCCGACGGCCGTCAGGGGCACCAAGCCGAGCGGTCCATTGTCATTCGCAATAATCGACTGAAAACGCACCGTGTAGACCATCAACGGGTGGCCGCTCAGGACGGTCCGCATAGCAGGCAAGAAGAAGAAGTCGAGGTCAGTCAGCGGCCCCCTCCACAGCCATCCGATAATGGCCCAGGCCAGCGCGTAGCCGAATCCGAGGACCCACGCCGCGACGCGCGTCACCTGCTGATTCACCCGTGGCACTCCTGGGCGAGATTATCTTCAAGCTGGTCCAGGCGCCGCGACAGCTGACGGAGGAGACTACGCTATCGGCGGCCTCACCAACAGGATCCGCACCAGAGAAAGAGGGGGGTTCTAACTGCCGACGCCGGGCTCGATCCAGCGAACCTAGGCAGCCTCGCTCATCTGGGGCATCAACACGATCTTCCTGCTTGATGCGGGGCTCAGCAACCTGGAAGCGTTCGCGGCCAATGCCTTCTTCACCGCCGGTATGGTGCTCTTCGAGGTGCCGACCGGGGTTGTCGCTGACACCGCCGGGCGCCGCGTCTCGTATCTCCTGGGGACGGTGACGCTCGCTGCGTCAACGCTGCTGTACGTGCTGCTGTGGCGAATTCGCGCACCGTTCTGGCAGTGGGCGGTCGTCTCGATTCTGATCGGTCTCGGGTTCACGTTCTTCTCCGGTGCGGTAGAGGCGTGGCTGGTCGACGCGCTCAAGGCGACGGGCTTCACGGGCGAGCTGGAAGCGGTGTTCGGTCGCGGCCAGGTGGTCACCGGAGCGGCGACGCTTGGCGGCTCGGTGGCTGGAGGGTTGATCGCGCAACAGACCAATCTGGGAGTGCCCTTCGTGGGGTTCTCTCCTGAGAAGGGCGGGCGGGTGCTGACCGAGATCCAAAAGATCACTTCCGCCTCGATCGAGTATGGCTTGCGCGTCCCATCGGTCCGGTGGCTGATGATCGAGTCCCTGTTTACCGGCGGCGTTGGCCTCTACGCTTTCTATGCGCTGCAGCCATACCTGCTCCAGCTCTACGGTGATCGACGTGCCTACGTGATTGCCGGATTGGCGGCGGCCATCGTTGCGGGCGCACAAATCCTTGGTGGGGTAGCTGCCCCCCGGATTCGTCGACGCTTTCGCCGGCGCACCTCGGCACTGATCGCCGCAGCGACGCTTGGCGTGGTCGTCCTCGGCCTGATGGGAATCGTGCAGAACTTTTGGGTGGTGATCGGGCTGATCGCCATCTGGTCGCTGATCTTCGCGGCCTCGTCGCCGATTCGCCAGACCTATATGAACGGCATGATCCCGTCGCGACAGCGGGCCACGATCCTCTCGTTCGATTCACTGATGGGTTCGGCGGGCGGCGTCTGGGCCCAGCCGGTACTCGGTCGCTTTGCCGACGTGTGGGGATACGGCCCGTCATACGTCGTCGGAGCAGCGATCTCGGCCATCGCCCTACCGGCCCTCGCGCTCTCGCGGCGTCAGAACGCGCCGGCGGACACGGTTCAAGTGGTTGCGTCTAAGGGTGGCCCAGACGCGGCGCAATCCGAAGAGGGTGGTGGGCTACATGGCTAGGCAAGCTTCCAGTACACCGTGACATCGAAGTGGACCGTCGTCGCCGCCTCACCAGCGGGCAACGTCGATGGGACGACGCGAAGCATGGCGTGTTGGCTAGCTGTAGTTCGTGGACTGGGCAGGCATCCGGCTACTTCTCGACGCGCAGGGGCAGCATCCCCCGGTGGTCGTGTTCACCCCACCACGATTGCTCTCTGGTGCCTAACCTACTGGCATTGGGGCCAAGGCGATCCTTCCCGGAGGAGGTAGAACCGTATGGATGTCGTCGAGTGGCTGTTGGACTCCGACCCGGCGATCCGCTGGCAGGTGATGCGTGACCTTACTGATGCGCCCGGGGAGCACGTCGCGGCCGAGCGTGCCCGCGTCGCCGGCGAGGGCTGGGGCGCACGATTGCTCGCCCTCCAGCGCCAGGATGGCCAGTGGGATGGAGGCATCCCCACGTTTACCTCCAGTGCCGAGGCGAACTGGTGGCAATCACTGCCACCCGAGAGGCAAGGCACCCTCTTCCCCCAAGGGACCTCCACTACCTGGAGCTTGACGCTGTTGCGAGCGTTCGGTCTTGATCCTGCCAGCGTCGCAGCGCGCCACGCCGTCCGCCTGGTCCGCGAGCACTGCAGATGGGAGCACGACGGCGAGCCCTACTTCGCGGGCGAAGTGGAGCCGTGCATCAACGGCAGAACCGTGGCGATCGGGGCCTACTTCGGAGAGGACATCGAGCCCATCGTCGCCCGGCTCCTCGGCGAGCAGATGAGCGATGGCGGGTGGAACTGCGAGCAGGAGAACGGATCAACCCGGGGGTCGTTCCACACCACGATCGACGTGCTCGAGGGTCTGCTGGAGTACGAGCGAGCGGTGGGGAGCGTCCCGGACGTGACCGCTACCGGTGAGGTGATCGACCAGGACCGCAAGACCCAGCGCCCCGCGGCCTGGACGCAGTTCTCCTATCCGACCTATTGGCACTACGACGTGCTCCGAGGTCTGGACTACCTGCGCGCGGCCGGCGCCATTCCGGACGAGAGGGTGGCCGAGGCGATCGGCCTGGTCGAGTCCAAGCGCGATGCGGACGGCCGCTGGCCCCTCGAGAATCCCCATCCCGGCCAGCTGCACTTCGCGATGGACGAGGGCGAGGGGAGACCGAGCCGGTGGAACACCCTCCGGGCCATGAGGGTGCTCAGGTGGTACGAGCAGACTCGGCGATCGGCCGCCGCTGGGCGAGGTCGGCGAGGTGCTGCTTGATGGCGCCAGGCTCCGCCGGAGTCGGCCCTCTTTGTTGTCAAAAACTGTTTGTCGGCAAATCGTGAAAATGGCTGATCGCCCTCACGTGATAGTTCGATCGTGAAGTGTGACCTGGATCAGTGCCTCCAAACTTCATGGGGTTAGCTTGATCTCAAAATCAGGTGACCTTGACCTCACCCCGCATCCCGGAGTGAACGCGGCAGTGGTATTTGAAAATACCCGGCTGGCTGAACCTCACAGTGAAGTGGGTCAGGCCACCTGGGACACCGACCATCTGGCAGGAGTCAAAGCTGCCGTCGTCCGCCGTGATGCTGTGCGGAGCAGTCGTCTCCTTGAAGCTCCAGGTGACGAGGTTCCCCGCCCGGACGGTCACGCTCGACGGAACGAACTTCCCCCTATTGAATGGGTTCCAATCCGGATCAATGCTGATTGTCACCCGAGCCGTGCCGGTCGTTCCGCCTTTGGGGAGACAGCCTGGAAGATATGCATGGCAGGCAGCGAGGGGAATCACGGAGAAGCAAACGATGCCGACCGCGACCAGCCGGCGCAGCATCATGATTCCTCCTCAGCGACGCTCGGCAAGTGAGAGAGCCAGGTGAGGGCCCGGCACGTGGGCGATGTGACCGTACCGCTCAATCCTTACCAACTTATTAGAGCTTCCAACCAAGTGCCCTCACCGGGCGTGCCAGGAAGCTCCGATGGCGTGGATGGCTCGAGAGTGCCAGCATCCCTTGGATTCGAACTCAGTACAATGACGAAGCGCGCAGGCCAGATATGACGAGCGCGGAAATCCGCCAGCGTTTTCTCAACTTCTTCAAAGAGCGGGACCACAAGGTGTTACCGAGCTCCTCCCTGATCCCGTTCGGCGATCCTACCCTGCTGTTCACCAGTGCGGGGATGGTCCCGTTCAAGCCCTACTTTCTCGGCCAGGCTAAGCCGCCCTTCCCGCGGGCAACCACTTGTCAGAAGGTTTTTCGTGCCGTCGATATCGATATCGTCGGCCAAGACGGTCACCATCTGACCTTCTTCGAGATGCTGGGGAATTTCTCCTTCGGCGACTACTTCAAGGAGAAGGCGATTCCCTACGCCTACGAGTTCTTGACCAAGGAGCTGCACCTTGACGAGAAGCGGCTCTGGGCGGGCATCCACAACGACGACGACGAGAGTTTCGAAATCTGGAAGAAGACGGGGATTCCCGAAGCGCGGATCCGGCGTTTTGGCGACGACTACAACTTCTGGGCCGCTGGCCCGACCGGACCGTGTGGTCCGGACTCCGAGGTCCATTACGACTGGGGTGAGGAATACAGCTGTGGCCGGCCCGACTGCGGCCCAAACTGCGAGTACT
>VBHO01000042.1 GCA_005882045.1 Chloroflexota bacterium
GCCATCAAGCGGAGCGCGGCCGCGATCTCGTCGAGGCTCGCCGTGAACGAGCCATCGAGCAGCTCCTGCGCCATGACGAGCATGTTCGCGAACACGGTCTTGCTGCCGATGCCATCGACGAAGGACGGCTGGTAATCGACCACCTGGGGACTGCCGGCTTTCAACGACGCAGTGAGCGGGGCGCCGGTCTCCGCTTCCACGGCGTAGATCCGAACCGCTGGCTTGAGCGCGCGCAGCGCGGTCGCGATGCCGCCGGCCAGCCCGCCGCCGCCCCAGGGGATGAGTACGGTGTCAACCTCGGGGAGATCCTCGAGCAGCTCGAGGGCGATGGTTCCATTGCCCGCCATCACGCGATCGTCGTCGAAGGAGTGGAT
>VBHO01000043.1:0-16112 GCA_005882045.1 Chloroflexota bacterium
TGGCGACGAGGACGCCTTTGGCCAGCTCCGCCTTCGACATCGCGCTCATCGCGTTGGCCGCGCCGCGAATCTTGAAGGAGCCAATCGGTTGGAGGTTCTCCAGCTTGAGGTAGATGTCCGCCGGCGCGTCCCAGACGTTGAGCTTGACCAGCGGGGTCCGAATCGCCGCCTGGGCGACCACCGGTTGAGCCCGCCGGATTTCTTCGATGCCCAGCCCGGTCGCCTTCACATCGTCACCGTCTGACCAATGCCGGCCTGCTGCGCCCGCTTCAGGATGAACGCCGCAGATGCGACGTCTTCCACCGCAAGTCCCAGTGACTTGAACAGGGTCAGCTCCGTGTCGGACCGGCGCCCCGGGTCCTTGCCGATGATGACGTCGCCAAGCTCGGCCTGGATGTGGTCGGCGGTGAAGGCGCCCTCGCGCATCGGGATCAGGATGTCGCCGGCTTCGTTTACCGCGGACTCCCGCCGGTCGACGAAGAGCCGCACCGCAGCCATGGTGGCGGTGTCGATCTCGCGCGTGGTCGGAATCGACGATCCGACGGCGTTGATGTGCACGCCCTCTTTCAGCCATCCCCGCTGCAAGATCGGCTGGGGGCTGGCGGTCACGGTCGCCACCACGTCGGCGCCGCGCACCGCAGCCTCCGCAGTGGGCACCGGCTCGATGGATATGGTGTAGCCAGCCGTCGCCTCCTTGACGAGGTCGGCCGCATGCCCCGGATTTCGGCTCCATACCCGGACGTGACGGATCGGCCGGACTGCGGTGATCGCTTCGAGGTGGGTGCGGGCCTGGACGCCGGAACCCAGGATGGCGAGCTCGGCCGCGTCTGCTCGAGCCAGCCGGTCGGTCGCCACGCCAGACACCGCGGCCGTGCGAATCGCCGTGATCGTGGCGCCATCCATGAGGGCCGACAATCGCCCGGTATCGGGTTCGAAAAGTAGTACAGCACCCTGGTGGGTGTCGATCCCGCGACCGGCGTTGCCAGGAAACACGGAGACGGCCTTCATCCCGAGTGCGCCATCGCGACCACCGTCGGCGTCGATGTGGCCGGGCATCAGTCCCAGAAAACCGCTGGCATCCGGCATGCGCATCACCATCCGCAGCGGGACGAGCGCCTTGCCGCGAGCCAGCGCCGCCAGCGCATCGCGCATCACCCCGATGCAGTCGCGCATGGGTAGCAGCTTCGCCACGTCCTCGGCCGACAGCACCCTCACGTCCATCAGGCCGCCACCGCGTTCATCCGCGACACGAGCGCCTGGCGCTCATCGACGGAAAGGTGAATCGCCACCGCCGCCAGCCACGGCTCGAAGTGTTCGACCCGGCGTGGGCCAATCAACGCGGACGTCACCGCGGGGTGGCTGAGCACCCAGGCGAGGGCCAGCGCCCCGGTGCCGACGCCGCGCTCGGCGGCGGCGGCGCGTAAGGCGTCGATCGCCTGGAAGGTGCGAGCCGTCATCAGGTACTGGTACGGCTGCGGTCGCAGCTCGACGCGCGACCCCGGCGGCGGCGGCTGACCATAGCGGTACTTGCCGGTCAGCAAACCGCCTGACAGCGGACTGAAGGGCGTGACTGCCATTCGCTCCTGCGCGGCGAGCGGCAGGATGTCGTCCTCAATGGCGCGCTCCAACAGGCTGTAGCCGTTTTGCACCGACTGGTAGCGGTGCACTTCGAGGCGATCGCTCGCCGCGAGCGACTCGCGCAACTGCGGCGCCGTGATGTTACTGGCGCCGATATGCCGCACCTTGCCGGCATGCATCAGGTCGTTCATCGCTTGCAGCGTCGCCTCAACCGGCGTCTTTGGATCGGGCTCCATGGTCACGTACAGGTCGATGTGGTCAGTCTGCAGCCGGCGCAGGCTGCGGTCGATCGCCTGCATCAGGTGGCGGCGCGAAAGGCCCTGGTCATTCGGTCCGCCGGGAACCGCATAGCCGACCTTGGTCGACAAGATCAGCTGGTCGCGGAGCTTTCGCTCCTTCATCCAGGCACCGACGATCGTTTCCGACAAGCCGCCGCCGTAGCTGTCCGCCGTATCGAAGTAGTTGATCCCCTCCACCCAGGCTCGGTCCATCAAGGCGAAGGCGGTCGCCTTGTCCTCCCCCTTGCCGAACAGTTCCGGCGCCGAGCCCACGCCACCGAACCCCCCGCAGCCCAGCCCCAGGACCGAGACCCGCATCCCGGTGCGTCCGAACAGGCGGTACTCCATTCCCTTCGTCGAGATGGTAAAGCTTTGTGCCGTTGCTATCATCGGCACCACACGATGTCGGTGGAACAACGGGCGCGCCTTCGCCATCAGACCGAGATCACGGGCCTTCCCGTGGAGGGCGGCGTCCTGCAGTGGCTGATCGACCGCGACCTCGGGGCGGAGCACGTGATGGCCTACCGGCTCGTGCTCGAACCCGACTCGGCACTGAGCCATGTCCACGCCGGCGCGGAGGAGGTGTTCTACGTGCTGGAGGGCACCGGCGAGGCTCGCATCGAGGGTGCCACCCACCATGTCGGTCCTGGTCAGGCGGTGTTTATCCCGGACGGCGCCGAGCACACCTATATCAATACGGCCCAGACTCCGCTAGTCGTGGTGGGGGCACTTGCGCCACCCATCGATCTCGCGGACATTCATCCGGCGATGCCGCGCCTGGACCTGTCGGGGCTGCAATCCGCCAGTCTCAACGAAGGGTCTGTGGCCCCGACCATGATGGATGAGCGGCAGGTAACGCCGACCCTGATGGGCGAGCGCAGTTTCCGGGTCCTGGTGAGCCCGACCGTCGGCTGCCGGCAGATGACACAGTTCACGGGTGTCATCCCGACCGGGCGGGCGCCCTTACACGCCCACCCACACGAAGAGGCCGTCTACATCCTCGCGGGTACCGGGCGGCTCTGGATCGAGAACGAACCGGTCGGCGACCTGCGTCCGGGCTCGGTCGTCTTCTTCCCCATCGGCGTCCGGCATACGCTCGAGAACACCGGCCGCGAACACATGAAAGTCCTCGGCGCCTTCTCGCCCGCGGGCTCGCCCGAAGCGAAGCTCGCTCCGAGCCAGTAGCTAGATTCCGAGATAGGCCCGCTGCATCTGCGGGTTCTCGAGGAGCGAGCCCGCCGTTCCGGCGAGGACGACCCGCCCGCTTTGCAGCACGTAGCCACGGTTGGCGATCGCGAGCGCCATCCGGGCGTTCTGCTCGACAACGAAGATCGTGATGCCAGTCTCGTTCAGCTGCTGGATCGTCTCAAACTGCTGCTCGACTAAGACCGGGGCCAGGCCCATGGACGGCTCGTCCATGCATAGAAAGCGCGGCCGCGACATCAAGGCCCGAGCCATCGCCAGCATCTGCTGCTCCCCGCCGGACATCGTGCCCCCTTTCTGTGCGTGTCGCTCCTTGAGCCGCGGAAACATATCCATGACGCGATCGAGGTCGGCGTCGATCTCGGCTCTGTCATTGCGGATGAAGGCGCCCATCATCAGGTTCTCGAGCACGGTCAGGCGCGGAAAGATTCGTCGAGCCTCGGGAACAATCGCGATCCCCTGCGCGACGCGACGCGAGGTATTCCAGTTGGTGATGTCCTCGCCCTCGTACCAGACCGAACCTTTTGCGGGGCGGACCGAGCCGATGACCGTCTTCATCGTGGTTGATTTGCCCGACGCGTTGCCGCCTAGCAAGCAGACGATCTCGCCCCGCCGGATCTCCATGCTGACATCGCGCAGCGCCGGCACCGGGCCGTAGCGGACCTCTACGTCCTGCAAGCGCAGGACGACGTCCTTCTTTGTCGGCGCCGGGCTAGGCGGTCGCTGCCCGTCGGCCGAGATAGGCTTCGACGACTCTTGGATTGCTGTGGACCTCCTTCGGCAAGCCTTCGGCGATCTTCACGCCGTGATCCATCACGATGACGCGGTCGGAGATCTCCATCACCAGCGGCATGTGGTGCTCGATCAGGAAGATCGTCAGACCGCGGTCGCGCATCGAGCGGATCAGGCCGGCCATCTCGATCCGCTCGTACGGGTTCATGCCGGCGGCCGGCTCGTCCAGCAGGAGCAGTTTCGGCCGGGCCGCCAGCGCTCGGGCAATCTCGGTACGCCGGCGATTGGCATAGGAAAGAGTAAACGCCGGATCCTCCAGCCGCGCCTCGAGCCGTTCGCGGAAGAGCTCGATCGCGGTCTGCACCTCGGCCTGAGCCTTGCGCTCCGCACGCATGGTGCCGGGCCAGAAGGTGACCGATCCCAGCATGCCGCTGCGCGTCCAGTGATGGGTCCCAAGCAGGATGTTCTCGCGCACGGTCAGCTGGGGGAAGACGCGGATGTTCTGAAAGGTGCGGGCGACGCCGTGATGCGTGATCCGATGCGCGGGCTGACCCACCAGCTCACGGCCGAGCAGCCGGACGGATCCCGCGGTCGGTCGCAGCACGCCGGAGATCAGATTGAAGACGGTGGTCTTCCCGGCGCCGTTTGGGCCGACGAGGCTCACGATCTCGCCGGCGTTGACGGTGACGTCGAGGCCGTCAACCGCGGTCAGGCCGCCGAAACGACGCGTCAACGCCCGGATCTCCAGGACGGCTGCCCCTGCGCTCATTGTTTCCACTCCGGATCCTCGACGATCGCGCCGGCACTCGCCTCGACGTCCGCAACTTCGGTGTCGGTGACCGCCGGCAACTCCGATGCCTCGACGGCTGTCTCGGCGGTCAGCAGCTCGAGGGTGCCGCCCAGGTTCTTTCGCGGGCGGATGGAAACCGTTCCCAACAGTCCTTCGGGTCGAAAAACCATGACCGCGATCAACACAACGCTGATCACCAGGTACTTGTAGAAGACGAACTGCTGCAGCAGGAAGGGCGGGACCGTGAAGGCGATCGCGCCAAGGATGGCACCGGGGAGGCTGCCCAGGCCGCCGAGGATGACCATGATGAAGACCTGTACCGTCTGCTGCACGTCGAAGTTGCCAGGGAAGGCGTTGAAGATGAAGGCCGCGTCGATCATGCCGACGATGCCTGCCATCACCGCGCTCATGGTGAACGCCAGGAGCCGGTACTTGAAGGTGTTGACGCCCATAGCGCGCGCCGCCAGCTCGTCATCCCGGATCGCGACCCAGGCGCGGCCCGTCCGGCTGTTGCGCCAGCGAAGCATGCAGAAGATGCTGAGCGCGAGGAAGCCGATGAAGATCCAGTAGTACATGCGGAAGTGGGGTACCGGTCCAATCAGGGGCAGGCTGGTGGGGAGCTTGAACGGATCGACCTGGTGCACTCCGTTGGTTCCGCCGGTGAGGTTGAGGCCGTCCGGCCCAAACTGATGACCGGCGAGGACGGGCGGCCGGTCGAGGTCAAGGATGAGGTCGCGCATGATGAGCCCGAATCCGAGCGTGACGATCGCCAGGTAGTCGCCGCGAAGACGCAGGGCCGGCACGCCCACCAGGAGGGCGAACGCAAGCGTCACGGCGACCACCACGAGCAGCGCCGCCCAGACCGGGTAGTGCTGGTGGAGCTGGTCGCTGGCGACCAGCGCGTACGCGTAGGAGCCGATCCCGAAAAAGGCGATGAATCCCAGGTTTAGCAGGCCCGCGTAGCCGACCACGAGGTTGAGAGCGACCGCCAGGCAGGCATACATCGCGCAGTTGGCGAGGATCAGTGTCCAGAATTGAGCGCCGGTCCAGCTCGAGTTGTCCTCGACGTACTGAAGGGCGAGGGGGACGAGCGCCGCCACCACGAAGAAAGGAATCAGCACGGCGGGCCGGGTGAGGGCGTGGTTCCAGCCCGCCGGACCCGATTCCCATAGACGCTTAAGAGGGTGGGTCGTTTCGATGCTGTACCTGGGTGTCGGCTGCGCGCTCATGCCCGATCCGCGAGTGGTTGCCCGAACAGGCCCTGCGGCCGGATCAGCAGGACCGTGATCAGCGCGAGGAAAACAAAACTGTCCTGAAACTGGCTGCTGATGAAGCCCCCGACGAGGCTTTCCAACACGCCCAGCAAGAGCCCGCCGACCATCGCGCCGCGAATGTTGCCGATGCCGCCGATAACAGCCGCCGTGAACGCCTTGATACCGAGCAGGTAGCCCATGAAGAAGTCGACGCTCGCGTAGCGGAGGCCGAAGAGGACGCCGCCCATCCCGGCCAAGGCGGATGCAAGGAAGAACGTGACCATGATCACCCGGTCGACGTCGATGCCCATGAAGGTCGCCGCCTCGCGGTCCTGGGCGGTGGCCCGCATGGCGCTGCCGAAACGGGTTCGGAAGACGAAGGCGTCGAGGGCCACCATCAGAGCGACCGCCACAACGAAGAGCATGACCCCGGTTAGAGGCGTGACGACAGTGCCGACGTGGAACACCGTCTGCGGGACAAGGGCGTTGCTCGGGACCAGGACGGGCGCCGGGCTAACCCAGACCTGGACCGCGCTCTCGAGAAAGAGCGATACACCGATAGCCGTAATCAACGGCGCCAGGCGGTTCGCATTACGAAGTGGGCGGTACGCAACCCGCTCGATGCCGACGCCGAGCAAGCCGGCGCCACCCATCGCCACCACCATCATCAAGGCGACCGCCAGCCCGGCTGGCACCGCCGCCACCTCGTTGTGTACGAACACGCCGGCCGCCCCGGCGGCGAGGAATGCCCCCACCATGTAAACGTCGCCGTGCGCGAAGTTCAGCATCTCGAGGATGCCGTAGATGAGGGTGTAGCCGAGGGCGATCAGCGCGTAGAGGCTTCCGGCCTCGAGGCCGTTGACCAGCTGCTGCGGAAAGTTCTGCAGGAAGTAGTCCACGGCAATCAAAAAGGGGACGGGACGGGCCCGTCCCCTTCCTTCTTACTCCTTTAGCCGGAGACTTGCTTGACGACCACCATGTTGCTGCCCGTTGCTTTGTAGACGTAGATGCCGCCGCCCTGGACGTCACCCTTCGAGTCGAACTTCACGGATCCGAAAATCGTCGTGAAGGTGTCGCTGCCGAGATGGCTGATCACGTCGGCGCGAGAGATCTTACCGTTGTTCACCGGCGAGTTCTTGATCGCCTGGAGCAACGCTTGGGCGGCCTCGTACGCGGAGCCATAGAACGGTCCCGCCTTGCTGACCGAATCTGGGCCATACGCCGCCTTGAATGCGGTTACGTAGGCAGCGGCCGCGCTTCCAGACACACCAGCCGGATCGGCGGTGATGTTGGTCGCGTAGGCGCCGTCGTACGCGCCCTGCGAGGTCGTGATGATGGAGGAGTCTTCCTCACCGTCTGTGCCCAGGAAGTTGATGTTCTGGCCGATCGTGAGCCCCTGCTGCTTCATCTGGGAAACAAATGGTGCCGCTTCGGGACCCTCGTCGGCGAAGTAGACCCAGTCCGCGCCAAACGCCTTGATCTTGGTGATAGTGGTGCTGAAGTCTTTTTGGCCCGCCTTGGCCTGGTCACGCTGGTACGGGATGTTGTGTGAAGCGAGATATGCCTGCGTCTGGTCCGCCAGTCCGGTCGAGTAGTCGGACTTGGCGTCCATCACGTAGACCTTCTTCGCTCCCTGGTCGATCATGAACTTCGCGTCCGCCGGGCCCTGGGCATCGTCGCGGGCGTTGACCCTGTGCGCAACGCTGTTCCCGGAGTCGGTGACCTTAACGTTCGAGGCCGACTCACTGACGAACGGGAGCGGCGGCGTCGCGCTTTGCAGACCCTGGACCGAGCCCAGGACGACGCCTGAGTTCATGGGCCCCACGATGCCGAGCACGGTCGGGTCAGAGATTCCCTGTGCCTGCAACGTTTGTGCCACTTGCGCCGAGTGCTGGTCGTCCCAGATCAAGAGTGTCACCGGGGTGCCGTTGACGCCGCCGGCGTTGTTGAAGTCCTTGACCGCCAGCTGGATCGCCTGGAGAGCGCCGGCCCCGATCGACGCCTCGTCGCCGGTAAATGGTCCCTCGGCCGCGATCTGGACCTTGTTGGGCTTGTTCGCCGCCGCGCCGCCAGTACTGCCTCCGCCACACGCCGCCAGACCCACACCGGCCATGGCGATGAGGGCGAGAATTCTTGGCTGTGCCATCCTTCCTGTCGACCTCCTCTTCCTTCGTCGAAGACCTAAATTCGGTGCGCTCTTTATACACGGTTGCACCACGGAGAGCAACCGCCGACCGGCCGGCTCTAACCCTTTCTAATCGGCGCCAGTGACGAGCAGCTCTGGGTGGCGGTCGAGGCCGCTGAGGACCGCGTCCACATCCTCGGCGGTGTTGTAGTAGTGCAGGGACACTCGAAGCGCGCCGTCGCGCGTCGAGCACAGAATTCCATCCTTCGCTAGCGCCGCCACCAGTTTGGCCGCATCGGTCGACCTGACCATGGCCAGCGGGCCCCGGTCGGCCGGCTGCTCTGGGGTGAGCAAGTGAAGTCCCCGCTGGCGCACCCCGGCGATGAAGCGGCTCATCAGCTCGCGGACGTGCTGCTCGATCGTGCCCAGGCCCACGCCGGCGATCAGCCGCAGCGCCGCCAGCGCCGCATAGACGTTGGGGACGGGCGGCGACCCGGTCTCGAAGCGGCGCGCCGCGTCAGCGTAGCGCAGGTGGTGGACGTCGTAGGCAAAGACGTTCTCCTGCCCGAACCACCCTGAGTCCGCCGGCTGCAGACGCTCGATCAGCTCGCGCCTGACGTACATGAACGCCACACCGGGCGAGCCCAGCAGGTACTTCAGCGCGCCCGTGACGAGGAAATCCAGGTCGAGCGCCTTCACGTCCATCGGCTGCGTCCCCATGCTCTGATAGGCGTCGATCAGCAGGTAGGCGCCCCGCTCGTGCGCGAGCTCGGCCAGGGCGCTGACGTTGTTCTTGTAGCCGTTCTTGTAGCAGACGTGCGTCGTCGACACCAGCGCCGTTTGCTCGTCGACGGCCTGCTCGAACGAGCTGAGCGGTAGGCGGTTGCCGTCCGCCCTGGCGAAGCTGACACGCGCACCCCGGCGCTGCTGCGCCAGCCAGACGTGACCGACGGTCGGGAAGTCGAAATCGCTGGTGACGACGCGGGGCCGCTCGCGATAGTCCAGCGCGCTGGCCAGCGAATGACTTCGTCCGGGCTGGCGTTGATCAGCGTGGCAAATTCCGCCCGCAGCTCCTCCATCCGCGTCACCCAGGTCTCCCACGGATTGCCGTGGGTGTGCCATGACTCGATGAACTCCTGGAGGCTCGCCTCTACCGGGGTCGAAAGTGCTCCCTGCGAGCAGCTGCTCAGGTACACCTTCTGCTCGAAGATAGGGAACTGTTTGCGGAACGCCGCGACGCCGTTCACCTGGCCGGTTTGGCGCGACACTTCTGGCATTCTAGTGTCGTGCCGCGGGCAATGATCTCCAACAAGTCGAGGCTGTTCACCGAGTCGGTCATCCGGGAGATGACCCGACTCTGCATCGCCGAGCATGGCGATGGCTGCCTCAACCTGGCCCAGGGCTTCCCCGACTTCGCCGCTCCCAGCGAGCTGAAAGAGGCGGCCGTCGATGCGATTCGTAACGATTTCAACCAGTACGCAACCACCTGGGGCGCCAAGGTGATGCGCGAGGCGATCGCGACCAAGACCAAGCATTTTCGGGGAATGACCGTCGACCCCGAGACGGAGATCACGGTCTGCTGCGGCGTGACCGAGGCGATGCTGTCAACCATCCTGGCGCTGGTCGACCCGGGGGACGAGGTCATCATCTTCGAGCCGTTCTACGAGAACTACGGTCCCGACTGCATCCTCTCGGGCGCCACGCCGGTGGTGGTGCCGCTGGTTCCGCCCGACTGGCATTTCGACCGAGATCGTTTGCGCCAGGCCTTCACCGCGAAGACGCGCGCCATCATCATCAACACCCCGCACAATCCGACCGGCAAGGTCTATCGCGCCGACGAGCTGACCTTCATCGCGGGACTCTGCCAGGAGTTCGACGCGCTCGCGATCACCGACGAGATCTACGAGCATCTTGTTTACTCGGGCGAGCACATCAGCATTGCGATGTTGGACGGCATGCGCGAGCGCACGGTGACCATCAACGGGCTCTCGAAGACGTACTCGGTCACCGGCTGGCGGCTCGCGTACGCCATTGCGCCGGCCGAGATGACGAGCGCGATCCGTAAGGTCCACGACTTCGTCACCGTGGGCGCCCCGCATCCGCTGCAAGTGGCCGCCGCCACCGCGCTCCGGTTTCCTGACCAGTACTATGTCGACCTGCTCAACGCCTATCGCGAGCGGCGTGATTTCATGCTCGAGATCCTCGACGGCGCCGGTTTCAAGGCCTATCCACCCGACGGCGCCTACTACGTGATGACCGACATCAGCGGCTTCGGCGAGGACGATCTGAGCCTCGCCCACCGGATGGTGCGCGAGATCGGGCTGGCGACGGTGCCGGGGAGCAGCTTCTACCTGGAGCCGGAGCGCGGCCGGCGGCAGATCCGGTTCTCGTTCCCCAAGAAGATGGAGACGTTGCGGCGGGCCGCCGAGCGACTCAAGAAACTCGAGCGGGTTAGCTGATGTATCTCGCCTGTCCGAACCGGTGCAGCACCAACCGGTTCGAGCTCTGGAACGCGTCGGTCTTTGTGGACAGCTCGGGACGCTATCTCGAGTACAGGCTCATTGACGCGCCCCTCTATCGGTGCACGGAGTGCGGCAGCCCGGCGGTCGACCTGGGCGCGGTCGGCGATGTCATGGCGGAGGACCGCCTGGCCGAGGAAAGCCCCGCACGCGAGTTTGCCTGCCCGAGCTGCGAGGAGCTCTTCAGCGCGCCGAAAGAGCAGGCCGTGGTCGTGTGCCCCGCCTGCGGCCAGACGTTTCCCGTAGCCGAGGCGTAGTAGCGCGCCTAACGATCCTGGGCGATCCGGCGAATGATCGCCGGGAGTACCTCGCCCGCCTTGCCGTGGATGACGACCGTGGCGACATCGTCGAACGGCGTCGGCTCGGCGTTGATGATGCAGAGCTCAGCGCCGTGCTGTTGCGCGAGCCGCGGAATGCCGGCAGCAGGGTACACCTGCAGCGAGCTGCCCACGATGAGCACGACGTCGGCCGCCATCGCGAGCGTCTGCGCCTGGCGGAGCGCCGACTCCGGCAGCGCCTCTCCGAAGAGCACGACGGTGGGCTTTAGGAACTGGCCACCGCAAGACGGACAGCTCGGCGGACAATGCTCCCGATTCAGCCGGTCGATGTCGGCACGGGGAAACTGCGCTCCGCAGTCGAGACAAACGACAGCGTGAGACGAGCCGTGCAGCTCGATGACCTCCCCGCTGCCGGCCTTCTGGTGTAGGCCGTCGGTGTTCTGCGTGACGACAGCGCGCAGATGGCCGCGCTGCTCCAGGTCCACCAGCGCCCGGTGGGCGGGATTCGGCTGGGCGTCGGGGCGTCGATGGTTGAGGCTGTAGGTCCAGTACTGGGCCGGGTCCTTACGAAACGTGTCAATGTGCGCGACCTTGTACGGATCGAATTTCGTCCAGAGCCCGCCCTCACCCCGGAAGTGCGGAATGCCGCTCTCCACCGAGATGCCCGCGCCGGTGAATGCCATCGCGCAACGAGCTGGCTGCAGCAGCGCCGCGGCCTGGTCCAGCGCGATATCAGTAGCCGTGCTCACCGAAGTCCAGCGAACAAATCGTCTTCTGGGGTAGGTGCGTCGACCGAGCTGCGCACCCGCTCGAAGGTTTCGATCCCCCAGGCCTTGGGGCCGAGCGCCTCATTGAGTTTCAGGAACCAGCTGTCTTCCGGGATCTGCGTCCGGTGGGCGCGCATCGCGGCGAGCTTCTTGTCGACGTAGGGACTGACGTCCAGCCAGGTGGTCACCCGGTCGTCCGATACGGCAAACGGCGGAGGCTCGCCGTCGGTGGAGAACCGGTTCTCAACACCGGCCCGCTCCATCGCCTCGGCCATCTGCCTCATCAGCGACTTGGGAAAGGCCGAATAGTAGAGCTTGCTGGGGCGGAACGGCTCGCCTCCCGGAAATCGCTCTACGTCGGCCGCATAGTAGAAGGCACCGATGGCGACTCGGTGGGTCTTGATGTGGTCGGGGTGGGCGTAGCCGCCGAATTCGTTCTGGGTGACCATCACCTGCGGACGGACCCGCCGCACCACCTGGATCAGGCGGCCGATCGCCTCCTCCTCGTCGGCCTGCCAGAAGGTCTTCGGCTCGCGGTTGCGCGGCAGGCCGGCCATGCCCGAGTCCTCATAGCCGAGGAAGACCAGCTCGTTGACGCCAAGAGCCTTCACGGCGTTGCGCAGCTCCCCTTCTCGGATGCTCGCCAGTCGCGGCGCCGCTTCCTTGGGATCGAGGTCTTTGTCGAGGATCTCGCCAACCTCGCCACGAGTCGCCGTCACCAGGGTGGTGCGCACGCCCTCCGCGCTGTAGCGCGCCAGCGTCCCGCCCATCCCAATGGATTCGTCATCCGGGTGCGGCTGCACCGCGAGCAGGCTGAGCCGGCTGTCTGTCACTTGCCCTTTCGTGAGCGGACTTCCTGGATCAATTGCGGCACGATCGTGTGGACGTCACCGACGATCCCGAGGTCGGCCAGCTTGAAGATCGGTGCTTCGGGGTCTTTGTTGATCGCGATGATGGTCTTGGCGCCCTTCATCCCCACGGTGTGCTGCATCGCTCCCGAGATGCCGATCGCGATATAGACCGAGGGCTTGACGGTCTTTCCCGTCTGACCGATCTGGAACGAGTACGGCTTCCAGCCGGCATCGACGACTGCGCGGCTGGCTCCCACCGCGGCGCCCAGCTCGGCGGCGAGCTCATCGAGCATCTTGAAATTCTCCGGTGCGCCGAGCCCGCGCCCACCACTGACGATGATCGCGGCATCCTCGAGCTTGGGACCGCTCGCTTTTTCTTTTTCGCGACGCAGCACGCGCGCGGCCCGCGTACCGGTGTCGACTTGGTCCGTGAGCGTTTCAACCTGCGGTGCGGACGCGGGCGAGGCCGGCTCGGCTGCGACGGCCTTCGGGCGGATCAGGACCAGGGTCGGTGCCTTCGCGAGCGGTACGGTCGTCACCAGCACGGTGCCACCAAACACCGGGGTGACGATCGCCCAGCCACCATCTTTGTTGACGACGTCGCTCGCGTTGGCGATCAGCGCCGTCCAGAGGCGAGCGCTCAGCCGCGAGGCGACATCGCGACCGTCGTAGGTCATGCCGAAGAGGACCAGGTCCGGCTGATCCTTCTCAATCAAGCGAGCCAGGAGATCGACCGCCGGGGTGGCGAGGACGTCCCTGAAGGCGGGATCCTCATGGACGTAGACCTTCTTCGCGCCGTATTCGCCGAGCGTCTGGATTGCCTTCGATGCGCTCGGGCCGAGCGCCACGGCGGTTACCTCTCCCAAGGAGCGTGCCTTGGTCAGGAGCTCGAGCACCACCGGCTTGGGTGTCCCGTCGACGGTTTCGGCAAAGACCCAGATGCCTGCCATCAGATGACCTTCAACTCCGCGAGGTAATCGGCCACGCGCTTGGCGCCTCCGCCCTTGTCTTCGACGACCTCACCGGCCTTCCGCGCCTCGGCGGCTTTGATCTCGACGACCTCCTCGGTCAGGGCGGCCTGGCCTGCCTTCCCATCGAGCCCCATGTCCTGGAGGCCGACCTGCTTCACTTCTTTGTTCTTCGCCTGCATGATGCCGCGCAGCGCGGGATAGCGGGCCTCGTTGATGCCGCCGGTCACCGTGACGACGGCGGGCAATGGCGCTTCCACCAAGTCGTAGCCATCATCGGTCTGCCGGTCGATCTGGGCCTTGCCGTCGCCGACCTCGAGTTTCTTGGCAAAGCTGAGCAGTGGCAGCCCGAGGAGTTCGGCCAACTGCGCGGGCACCGCGCCCGACGATCCGTCCGTGCTCTCGGTTCCGCAGATGATCAGGTCGTAGGTCTGGCCCTTGATCGCCCCGGCGATCGCCCGCGCCGTGCTCAGCGCATCCGAGTTCTCCAGCCCAGGGTCGGTGACCAGTATGCCCCGGTGGGCGCCCATCGCCAGCGCCCTTCGGATTGCCTCCATCGCCCGTGGTGGGCCCATCGAGATGATGGTCGCCTCGCCCCCATCCTTCTCGATGACCTGGAGGCCGGCTTCGACCGCGTGCTCGTCACCCGGATCGAGCACGACGTCGACGCCCTCGCGCACCAATCGCTTGCTTTGCGGGTCGAGCTTTCCGGGGACGTTCGGATCGGGAATCTGCTTCACGCAGACGAGGACATTCATGGCTGGCTGCTTCCATTATGGGGAAACCGCCTCCGATCGAACGTATGTTCTATCATGGAAAACCCATGCCCCGCAGCGAGTATTTCGAGATCGTGGCCAAGTCCGCCCTCAACCGGGTCCAGCACATGGGCTTCAACTGGTCGCTGAATCCGTACCAGGGCTGCTTTCACAGCTGCGTCTACTGTTTTGCCCGCGCCCATGCCAAGCTCGCCGACCGCGACCCGGGCGCAGGCTTTTCCGCCCGGATCGGGGTCAAGGTCAATCTGCCGGAGTTGCTCCGACACGAGTTGTCCAGCCGGAGCTGGAAGCGCGACACCGTCGCCTTTGGTACCGCGACCGATCCCTATCAGCCGATCGAGGGCACGTACAGGCTCACGCGCCGCTGCCTGGAAGCTTTCCGCGACTTTCGGACACCGATCGGGCTGATCACCAAGGGAACGATGGTGCTCCGCGATATCGACGTCCTGGGCGAGCTGTCGCGGCGGGCCAAGACGACGGTCTGCTTCAGCGTTCCAACCGTCGACGAAACCGTCTGGGCAAAAACCGAACCCGGGACGCCCCCGCCACGGAAACGACTGCGGGTTCTCAAAGCACTCGTCGATGCGGGCATCGAGGCTGGCGTCGGGATGGCGCCCGTCTTGCCAGGACTTTCTGATTCACCCGAGCAGCTGGAAGCGACCGTGGCGGCCGCCGCCGAAGCCGGGGCCTGCTTCGTCTGGGCCAACGTTGTTTATCTCAAGCCAGGGACGAAGGAACACTTCATGGAGTTCCTTGGACGCGAGTACCCGCACCTGCTTCCGCGCTACCGGGAACTCTTCCCCGGCGCCTATGCGCCGGCGGCCGTGAAGGGCGAGGTGACTGCCACGGTGGCAGAGTTGAAGTGCCACCACGCGGTCGGCGATCGGCGCGACTTTAGGGCGGAACCGCCGCCCGAGCCCCTCCAGCTGGACCTGGCCGTTTAGCCCGGTATTTGACAGGGCGGCTCCAGTGTTCTACCGTAGCCGCGAGTGCTCGGCTGGCTGACCCGGCTGTTCAGGCCACGGGTGGAGGCTGATGCTGCCCCCACCGCGTTACAAGCACCGCCGGATGCGCCACCGCCGGCGACTCCGGTCCCCACCCTGAGCGATGCTGCGATTCAGGCTGCCGCAGACGATCAGGTCGCCGCGGACGAGGTGGAGGTTGCCGATCACGCGGTTGAGGAGCCGTCACTCCTCGAGATCGTCGCTGTCGACACGCCGGTGGAGGCGGAGAAGGAGACCTGCCCCACCTGTGGCAAGACCGGCGTCTTTGCCGGGCCGCCCGGCCAGCGCTTCTGCACCTACTGCGCGCTTCGCGACGAGCTCTTCGAACGCGCCGCCGCGACCGAGTAAGACGCGGCATTGATCGCCTACCCGATCCTGTGGGACAGCGGCGTCTATCTTCCCCAGCAACGGCTGTGGCTCGATCCACGCAAGCCGCGGCCACGAGCCGTCATCAGCCATGCGCATAGCGACCATGTCGCCGCGCACCCGCTGGCGTACGCGACCGCGGCGACGCGCCGGCTCGTCACCCATCGCGCGCGCTCCACCGGCACGGTCGAAGCCCTTCTCTATGGCCAGTCGATCGCCCTCGACCGCTGCGCGGTGACGCTTTACCCCGCGGGGCACGTCCTGGGATCGGCCCAGACCCTGGTCGACACCGACTTCGGGCGCGTCCTCTATACCGGCGACCTGAAGACTCGAGCCGGCTTCACCAGCGCGCCGGCGGAGCCGGTTCCGGCCGAGGTCCTGGTGCTGGAGAGCACCTTCGGCAAGCCGCACTATCGTTTCCCGGACTCTGCCGAGGTGATCGCCGACGTGATCGCCTGGTGCAAAGGCGTCCGTGATGGCGGCGCTACCCCCGTGCTCCTCGGTTATTCGTTGGGCAAAGGACAGGAGATCCTGTCGGCACTGGCGGCGGAAGGCCTGCTGATCGCGCTCCATCCATCGTTATTCGGCGTGACGGAAGTGTATCGAGAGCTTGGTTGCGACCTG